>CAIZEE010000575.1 GCA_903931835.1 uncultured Elstera sp. | reverse complement strand
TTTGTCCAGCGCCAGGGGAGCAGGTCGTCGATCTTGTGGATGGGGTGATCAGCGATGCGTGCGAGGATGTCGGTCAGGTAGGCCTGCGGATCGATGTCGTTCATCCTGCATGTTTATGCCGCCCGCCGGACTATGCCGAATAGGCTCATTTTTGATAGAAATCGCCGTGACCTGGGTATGATTGGCTCGGCATAGTTTGTCCTGTGTCTCCGCGTTCAACAGCGGAGAGCAGGACGATGGAATCCGAAGAGTATCTGCGCAGGAGCAGGCTGTTCCGGCTTCTCAGAAGCGGGCCGCACGGTAAGCTTGTCGAGCGCTACGCGGCACGTCTCTTGGAATACGGCCTCGTTCGCCATGGCACTTGGCGATGTCTAAATGTGGTCGGCGGGTTGCTGAGTTGGATTGCAGGCCGTCGCTGCGTGCTGGCCGATCTTGATGAGCACATGGTCGACCAGTACCTCCGGCATCGGGCTCGCAAGCAGTCTATCCAGCCAGGCGATCGACCCGCGCTGAAGCGATGGCTGTCGGTACTGCGGGAGGAAGGCACGATCGCGCCCGCGGTGCCGCCGTCGCTTACCTCACACGATCGGATCTTCAACGAGTTCGATACGTACCTGCGATCAGAGCGTGGTTTGGCTCCGAAGTCCATCGTCCGCCATCTCCCGGTCATCCGCAGGTTCCTGCACGAGGTGTGCCCCGCCGGTGACGACGACTTGGGCAAGATCAGTCAGGAGGAGGTGATCCGCTACATCGAGCGCCATGCCCAGGATTGGAGTCCGATAACAGGGAAGGCGATGTGCTGGTCGCTGCGAGCCTTCCTCCGTTACCTCCATCATCGGGGGCTGAACCCGCGCGCGTTGGCCGACTCCGTGCCGTCGATGCGACGATGGAAGCTCGCGAGCCTGCCGACTTTTCTGCCCGCCGCCCAGGTGCAGAAGGCACTCGATGGTTGCGACCGGGCAACCGCTATGGGACGGCGGGACTATGCCATTCTGATGATGCTGGCCAAACTCGGCCTGCGGGCAGACGAGGTCGCGACGCTCACCCTCGATGATATCGACTGGCGTGCCAGCGAGATGCTCGTTCGTGCCAAGGGTCGACAGCGCGCACGGATGCCGATCCCGCCGGACGTTGGTGCGGCCATCGTTGCATATCTGCGCAATGGCCGCCCAAAGTCGTCCTGCCGGCGGCTGTTCATCCGCACACTCGCGCCGCATGTCGGCTTTGCCTCCGGCTGCGCGATCACGATGGTCGCCAAGACCGCTCTCGATCGCGTCGGCATCGAGGGCTGCGCACACCGCGGCGCCCATATCTTCCGCCACAGCCTCGCCACCGAGCTTCTCCGTTCCGGCGCGACCTTGACGGAGATCGGTCAGCTGCTGCGGCACCAGAGCCACGACACCACCCGGATATACGCCAAGGTCGACATCGAGGCGTTGCGGACATTGGGCCTGCCCTGGCCGGGAGGCGTGCAATGACCGATTTGCGCTCCGCACTCGAGAAGTACCTCAGCATGCGCAAGGGGCTCGGATACAAGTACGAGCACCAGACCCGGCGGCTCGGCGATTTCGTCGCCTTCATGGAGAAGCGCAAGGCCACGACCATCACGAC
>CAIZEE010000574.1 GCA_903931835.1 uncultured Elstera sp. | reverse complement strand
GCTGATCGGCGGCATCTTCAATACTTTCCCCTATGTCTCCTACTCCCAGAATATCGGCCTGGTCGGCGTAACCGGCGTCTACAGCCGCTTTGTCTGCGTCGCCGGCGGCTGCATCATGCTGGCGATGGGGCTGATCCCGAAACTCGGGTTCCTGGTCGCCTCCGTGCCGAAATATGTGCTGGGCGGGGCCGCTTTCATGATGTTCGGTATGGTCGCGGCGACCGGTATCAAGATCCTGGCGTCCGTCGATTACGCCGGTAACCGGAACAACACGATCGTCGTCGCAACATCGCTCGGCTTCGGCCTGATTCCGATCGTGTCGCCCAATTTCTTCCACATCATGCCGGCCGAGTTGAAACCGATCTTCGGCGACCCGATCATGCTGACCTCGATCGCCGCCATCCTGTTGAATGCCTATTTCAACAGGACGACGGCGGCCGAGGCTGAGGCTGACAGTTTCAGCGCAGCGCAGGCCGCTGATCACGTGTGACGCACAAGGCCATGGGACGATGTCAGCGCTTCGCCAAGCCCCCGATCGCGCATCAGTAAATCGAACGCGATCAGATGCGTGGCGGCGGTTATGCCGACGCCATAGAGCGGGATGAGGGCCAGAGGAAGCGTGATAATCGCCCCCATGCGCGGATCGCCCATTAGCGTGAAGGCAAGCCCCGTGCCGACAGCGATCACGAGGTCCGCAAAGCCAACGACATGAAACAGCCAGTAGCTCGCCCGCCGCTGTGGCAGAAAAACCAGGGTCAGAGCGAATGACGCGGCAATAAGATCGCCCCAGGCGGCATCCTGAGCCATGACATCCGGCAGCCTTCCGGTCGCGCCATACCACAGGAACACGGGTACTGCGAGAACACGCCAGGTATGGAACACGGTCAGGCGCCTGATCCCGACCGCCTCAAGATAGTCCCGCAGCCGAGGGAGTAAGCGGTAGGCAAGAAAGGGTAGCACCGCGCCGGCCACGATGATCGGCCCGATCAATGCGCGCGGGATTGGTTGATAGAGTCCGAACTCAACAGCGGCTATCACGCCCAGTCCCCATAGGGCGATGACCGTTAAGACGACGCGCTGCACGCCAGATTGCTCGGCTGAAAGATTGAGCGCCATGGTTTTCCTCCCAGTTAAGTGTAGCTACACCTATTTGCCCGTGCGTGACCTATCGCGCATCGTGCGTGCCCCAACAGCCGAGTTGGTCCAGTGCACTATTGCGCGACGACAGGTCAAGCTTGGCGCCCCAGACCGAGATCGGTTTCGCGTCCGATCCAGGTCTATCGTTGTTTACCGATTTTTGTGCGGAAGCCTGTCCGACTAGCGCGGCCATTGTCGCCTCATTCTCAGGAACGGCCTTTGGCGGAGCAGAGGGTGCCGTGTCAGCGAAGGCAGCGCTCGAGGAGAGAAGGATAGCAGCGGTTAGCGTGAGCAGATGATTACGCGTCATGATATTGTTCTCCTATGTTAAGTGTAATTACACGTGTTTACGCAAGGCCGTTGGGAGCACGCGATTCTGTCCTAATCCAATGTGTTGAGCGCGCCCCGAACGGTTTGCCACGGCATCTCGCCGAGGCGGTCTTCACTCGCCTTCTGCGCCTCCCGCCAGAGCGGGATGGCATTGGTGAGGATCGTGTGGCCCTTGGCCGTAAGTTCCAAAGCACGAACGCGCTGGTCAGTGTCATCGGGCCTCGTTGCAATCAGTTCGGCCGCCTCAAGCGGGCGCAGGTTGCGATTAAGCGTCGTCCGATCCATGCCAAGGACACTCGCCAGGCTGCCCAGCGGCACCGGCCTGTTTTGCAGCAGCGCACCCAGGATGGAAAATTGGCCAGAGGTAATGCCGAGCGGCCGAAACGCGTCATCATAGCGCCGCGAAACGGCGCGGGCCGCGCGGCGAAGGCCGAGGCAGATACAGCTGTTACGCATTTCAATCGCGGTGAGTGTCTGTTCCATCATGGGATGAGATATATGTGTAATTACACATTCTGTCAATACCCCAAAACGGCGCCAGTGACAGACGTCAGCGCGCTGCCGAGTGCAAATGAGGCGCCGCTCACTCCACCTTAAGCGCCGTCATATCCGCATCGGGCAGTTTTACGTGCATCAGCTGCGCCAGTGTCGGGGCGATCTGGCGCATATCGATGTCGCCCAGCGATTTGCCGTGCGCCACATGCGGCCCGACCAAAAAGAAGGATGAGCGCATCTCGGGATTATCGGCGAGATAACCATGCATCCCGCGATCCTTGGACTCCGACACCAGCGGCGGTGCAAAACCATAGCCGAGCTCATAGCCGATCTTGAGCGATACGAAGAAGGCAGCGTCGGGGAAGCCGCCAAGCTTGACGATCTGTTCATGGCCAATCACCCGATCAATGCCGTTCGTCGGGTCGGACGCCAATTGCTTCAGCAACGCCTCGACCGCCGCTTTGGTGGCGCTGTCATTGGGATCGGCCAACATGACCGCTGCGGCCCCGCCGGCCGGCCAGGGCATGGCCTTCCAGCTCGCAATCTTGTGATCCTCGCCCAGCGTGAGGAGACCCGCACCAAGGAACGCCTCATAAAGATTGACCGCGTGATCGACTTTGGCGAAGCCATGATCGGAAATGACGGAGATCGTCGCCTGACCCGGCGCCGCTTTCTCCGCCGCAGCGCGCAAACTGCCGATCACCGTATCGATCCGCTCCAGCACCGCATTCGACTCAGGACTGAACGGACCTGATTTGTGCTGCTCGGTATCAAGCCCGGTCAGATAGACCGTGATGAATTGCGGATGCTTGGATTCCAGCAGCCGGATTGCGAATTTTGCGCGGATCTCGTCCTCGGCGACCGTCTCTTCCTCGCCCCCTGGGTAGCGGCCGAGCGACTTGACCAATTCCTGCTCCAGACCGGGTGTCGCAAGTGCCCGTTGCAGCTTCAGATCGTCTTCCGTCCCGGTGCGCCAGATTTGCGGCAGGTTGTAACGGATATTAGCCGCCACGCTGACCGGCCAATAGACGTTCGCGGTCGCCAACCCCGCCTTCGCGGCAGCATCCCACAGCGTCATCACCTTGATATCCTCGGCATACCAGTACCAGCCGATCTGATTCTTGTTCAGCGGGTCGAAGGTGGTGTTGGCGTATATGCCGTGCCGCGCCGGCGACACGCCGGTCATGATCGTGGTGTGGCTCGGATATGTAAGCGTCGGCAGCACGCCGTGCACGCCTGCAGCATAGACCCCATCGGTCATGAAGCGCACAAGATTGGGCAGCTTCAGCTCATGCGCCGATGCCTCCAATACCGCTTCAGGCTTCAGCCCATCGATCGAGATCAGCATGACCAGCGGGGCCGGCGCTGCTGCGCTCGCAGCCGATGATCCGAGAATTAAACCGAGCAGAACCAAATATGCCTTACGCGAGAGCGACACTGTCATAGACGATCCTTCACTATCCCGATTGACCTTGCTGTTTGGCAGCGGCGCGATACCTTGGCCGCCGACTATGACAGCTGATAGCGCAGGATTGCAGATCGTATGACTGGGGATATCGACACGCTTGCCCGCTTCGCCGAAGCGATGGCCGATCGCGCGCGGGGGATCGCACTTCGCTATTTCCGCCAGCCCCTCAATGTCGAAACCAAGGCCGATCTGTCACCAGTCACGCTGGCCGATCGCACGATCGAAGCCGAATTGCGCCGGATGATCGCCGAAACCTATCCCGAGCATGGAGTCTTTGGCGAAGAGGAAGAGGCGACCGGCATTGATCGCCGCCATGTTTGGGTGATCGACCCGATCGACGGCACGAAATCCTTCGTCACTGGCATGCCCTTGTTCGGCACGCTGATCGCCCTGCTGGAGGACGGCGTGCCGCGTCTCGGGCTGATCGAGGCATCGGCCATGACGGAGCGCTGGCTCGGCATCGCCGGTGCTGCGACGACGCTGAATGGCGCGCCGTGTCGCACGAGCGCCTGCACCAAGCTTGACCAGGCCCGGATGTTCACCACCTCGCCTGAAATGTTCAGTGGCGATGACGCAGGGCGTTATCAGGCGTTGGCGTCGCGGGTGAAGGTGAAGCGCTATGGCGGCGATTGTTATGCCTATGGCCTGGTCGCATCGGGCCATATCGACATCGTGATCGAGGCGAGCTTAAAGCCCTATGACTACCTGCCCTGCGTCTCGGTGATCGAAGCCGCTGGCGGCGTCATCACCGACTGGTCAGGCCAGGCGCTGTCGCTCAATTCCGACGGCCGCGTGATCGTGGCGGCGACGCCGGAGCTGCATACGGAAATGCTGAGCCTGCTCTAAGTTACCACGATCCGGGGCGCTGCCCGCCCGACCTTGCCGCCGCCGATCTTGTCCCAGACCTTGGCGGCAATGCTGAGATAGGCCTTGGCATGCGGGCTGCCCGGATCGGAGACGACGATCGGCTGGCCGCCATCCGAGGTTTCGCGGATCTGCGTGGTCAGCGGGATTTCGCCCAAGAAATCGACGCCAAGCCGCGCCGCTTCGTCCTTCGCCCCGCCATGGCTGAAGATATTGGTGCGATGGCCGCAATTGGGGCATTCGAAATAGCTCATATTCTCGATGATGCCGAGCACCGGCACTTCGACCTTGCGGAACATGCCGAGCCCCTTGCGCGCGTCAAGCAATGCGATGTCCTGCGGCGTCGAGACGATCACCGCTCCGGCCAGCGGCACACGCTGCGCCAGCGTTAATTGCGCGTCGCCAGTGCCGGGCGGCATGTCGACGACCATGATGTCGAGTTCACCCCAATTGACGTCGCGCAGCATCTGTTCGATGGCGCCAGCCACCATCGGACCGCGCCAGATCATCGGTGAGTCTTCCGGTACCAGGAAGCCCATCGACATGCATTTGATGCCGAAATTGACCATCGGCTGCAGCTTTTTGCCATCGCTCTCAGGTTTGCCGGACAAGCCCATCATGCGCGGCATCGACGGACCGTAGACATCGGCATCGAGCAGCCCGACCGAATGGCCGAGCGCCTTCAGCGCCAGCGCCAGATTGACTGCCGTGGTGGACTTGCCAACGCCGCCCTTGCCCGAGGCGACCGCGATGATCGCCTTCACATCGGGGGCGAGTTTGGCCGGTTGGCCAGGGGCGCTATGCGGATGCGGGTGCGCATGAGCCTGGGCAGCGGCCGGCGTCGGCGGCTTCTGTGCGGTCAGCACGACGGTTACCGACAACACGCCCGGCAATTGGCCAACGACACGTTCGGCCTCGCGCCGCAATGGCTCCAACCGGGGACCGCGTTCCGGCTCGACCTCGATCGAAAACCCGACATGGCCGTCGCGCAGGATCAGGCCGGAAATCATGCCGAGTGCGACGATGCTTTTGCCGCGTTCGGGGTCGGCGACGCGGTCGAGTGCCGCCATGATGATCTCGTTAGTGACGGGTTCTCGGCTGGATGCCACGCTACACCTCTTATCGGCCAATCTATTGGCGTATGAAACTTCAGTCATATATGTGCTTCCATCGTGGTAAGGAAGGCTGGCGTATCGGCAGGGCCGATGGCGGCTTCCAGGGAAGAGCAAGCAATGGCGTGGCAGAACAAGGGCGGCGGTGGTCCCTGGGGCGGCGGTAGTGGCGGCAGCGGCGGCGGGGGTGGTGGCCCCTGGGGCGGTGGCCCGACGGGCGGCGGCTCCAATGGCGGCGGCTCCAATGGCGGCGGCGGACGCGGCGGACGCAACCCCCAGACCCCCGATTTCGACGCCCTGCTCGCGCAATTCCGCAGCTGGTTCGATAAGCGCTCCCCTCAAGGGCGCGGCAATCTGCCATTGGTCGGGCTGGTCGGCGCCGGGCTGATCGTCGCCTGGCTCGCGACCGGTCTGTACCGGGTGCAGCCCGACGAACAGGGCATCGTCCTGACCTTCGGCAAATGGACCAATGCGTCAGCGCCGGCGCAGCCGGGCCTCAACTGGCATTGGCCGGCGCCGTTCCAGACGGCGCTGACGCCGAGCGTCACCCGCGACAACCGGGTCGAAGTCGGCTTCCGCTCGATCGGCGAGAACTCGGCGAAGGTCGCGCCGGATCAGCCGGAGGAAAGCCTGATGCTGACCGGCGACCAGAATATCGTCGCGGTGC
The DNA here is from genome assembly GCA_903931835.1 of uncultured Elstera sp. Lineage (GTDB taxonomy): Bacteria > Pseudomonadota > Alphaproteobacteria > Elsterales > Elsteraceae > CAIZEE01. The sequence continues at coordinate 115 of CAIZEE010000574.1, read as the reverse complement.
ATTTCAATGTGTTCTGGCACGTCAAGAATGCCGGCGACTATCTGTTCGGCGTGCGCCACCCGGATGGGTTGGTGAAGGTCGCGGCCGAAAGTGCGATGCGCGAGATCATTGGCCG
>CAIZEE010000573.1 GCA_903931835.1 uncultured Elstera sp. | reverse complement strand
GTGGACGATCGCTCGCCCACCCCCAATCCGTTACGAACGCAGGCGCTGACTACCGCAGGTCGACAACGACGCGTCGGTTGAGCGGTTCGCGGACGCCGGCCGCCGTCGGTACTGCAGGCTGGCTTTCGCCAAGTGCGGTAACCGAGATGCGTTCGACGCTGACGCCCTGATTGACGAGTTCTGCTCTGACCGCATCGGCGCGGCGCAGCGACAGGCGGACGTTGTAATCAGGCGATCCGGCAAGGTCGGTATGACCCGCCAAGGCGATCCGGACATTCGGATGCGACTGGTTGTACTGGATGACCTGACGCACGATGCCCTTGGCCGGCTCGTCCAAGACAGCACTATCAAACGCGAAGTAGATGATGAATTCCTGCGTCTGCGGTGCTGGAGCAACAACCGGAGCTGGCGGCGGCGGCGGGGGAGCCGGACGCGGCGGCGGCGGTGGTGCGGGCGGTGCGGGCGGAGGCGGCGGCTCGCCGAATTCCCAGCGCAGGCCGGCGATAACGGCATGCGACTCGTAATCCGACTTGCCAGTCGTGGTGAAGGCAGCACCCCGGACGCCATAGGTGTCAGGATCGAAGGTCGACAGGTAATGATAGCTCAGATCGAGCTTCATATTGCGGTCGATCGCGTAGCTGACGCCGCCGATCAACTGATAGGCCCAGTCGGTGACGCCGCCGGATACTTCGGTGCCGCCGGGGAAGGGGCTGCCGGTGCGCGTGCGATCGACATAGGCGACGCCGATACCACCACCGAGATACGGCGTGATCGCCCCGCCGGTGTCGATATCGTACAAGCCGTTGACCATAGCGGTCGAGGCGGTCGGTGTGCCGTGTGCGCTGGTGCCGAAACCGCTATGCGCGTCGTTAGAACGGTAGCCGCCCTCGAGTTCAGCACGAAAGCCGTAGCCGAACTTGTAGCCGCCGGAAAGGATGCCGACGACGCCCCGCTGATAATCGAGGCCGTTGTTATAAGGAACACCGGAATAGTGCTCGTTGTTCATTACGTTGAGACCGGCGCCGAGCCCGATATAGGGCCCAGGCACATTGACCGTATCGACATCCTTGCCATCGCTCAGGAATTCCTGAGCCATCGCGGCGGCAGGCAGCACGGCGCCAGCGAGGAATAGGCCGAGCGCGGTCGCAGCTCGTATCCCGCTGCGGCGTCGGTCGCCCGGCTGGCGGTTGGTCACATAGTTACTCATTAAGAACCTCTCTCGTTGCTATCGATGCGAAGCTCGGGGCCTTCAGAAAAGGCCTCATCCGCTTCACATGCATGCCGTAAACAAATGGGAGAGAAATTGGTTCGACGCCGCGCTCACCTGGAAAGAACTAAAAGGCGGGGTGATGCAAGAAAGTCACGATTATTAGCGCGCTTGTCTTGGTTCCGGGCGCGGGGTGCCGGCTAAAGTCCGGTGATCTCAGCCGTCTCGACCGAACCGGCTGGGGTAAAGCCGAACACTTGGCCGTAAAAGGACAGTTCGAGTTCCAGGACACGCCGGAGCGTCTCCTGCTGGCGGAAGCCATGGCCTTCGCCGGCGAATTCATAATGGGCGACAGGCAGGTTCCGCGTCTTCAGCGCTGACACCATCAGCCGCGCCTGGTTGGGCGGAACCACCTTGTCATCCAGCCCCTGGAAGAAGATGACCGGGCAGGCCAGCGCATCGACGTGACTAATCGGCGCCCTCGACTGATAGAGCGCCAGCCCGTCGGGCAGGGGGGCGACCAGCCGGTCGAGATAGCGCGATTCGAATTTATGCGTATCGACTGCCAGCGCCAGCAGATCGGCAACGCCGTAATAACTGGCGCCGGCCTTGAAGAAGTCGGACATGGTCAGTGCTGCGAGCGTGGTGTACCCGCCGGCCGAGCTGCCGCGGATCATCACCCGATCGCCATCTGCCAATCCTCGGGTGATCAGATGGTTTGCCGCCGCGATGCAATCAGCAACATCGACCACGCCCCACTGACCCTCTAGCCGCTCACGATAGGCTCGGCCAAAACCGGTGCTGCCGCCGTAATTGACATCGACCACGCCGAAGCCGCGGCTTGTCCAGAATTGGATGACCAGCGACAGGCCGGTCGACGCCATGCTGGTTGGACCGCCATGGCTGATCACGATCAGCGGCGGCAACTCGCCTAGTGGCGCCGTGAAGGCGTGGTTGGTCGGCGCATACCAGGATGCGTAACCGATGCCGCCATCCTCTGTCGCGTATTCGATCGGCTGGGCGACCGAGATGTCGTCCGAAGCGAGCTTTATCTCGGTTGACTGCCGTACCAGTGAAGACGTCCCGTCCTTGGCGGTCAGGACGATCGCCTGGGGTGTCGCCTTCGGCACGGCATGGTGAATGGTATCTTCGCCCAGAGGTAGCAGCGGCGAGGCAGCGCCGGCGCCCAGAACGGTCAATTTACCCTGGGAAATTCGGCCGAGATAAGTTTGGCCCTGCTCAACAAATAGGCACGTCATCGTCGTTTCGTCGAGGAAAACATAGCTCCGGCGACCCAGTATCCAGAGAGGTTGGGAGAATTCGGCAGACATCGCCAGCACTGGCTCAATCTGATTATTCCAACGGTAGAGGTTCCACCATCCGGTCGGATCGGACACGAAATGCAAGATGCCTGAAGGCGACCAGACGGGCTCGCTGACCGCCTCACTATTGCCGCCGGCGATCACTTCTGCCTTGCCCAGTTGACCGTCGCTGCCGACCGGAGCCAGATACAAAGCGGTGCCGTCCCAGGGCATATTCGGGTGGTCCCAGGTGAGCCAGCACAACGCGCTGCCATCTGGTGAGAACCGTGGGGCACCGTAGAAATCATGGCCTTGCTGGATGATCGTGCCGGCATTCTCCGCCGGATCGAAGCCTGATAGCAGAAGGCTGACCAGAGTCGTCACCGCCTGACCGTCACCGCGATGATCCTCGCGGACGCAGACCAATCTGGGTGCTGCTGGATCCAGTGTGAAATCGGCGAAGCGGAGACCTGCGACCGCCGCTAATGCGCGAATGCTGCCATCCTGTTCAATGAGGTGAACGGCCGAACTGCGACGGTCGGAGAAGATGATCTGGCCGCCAGAGGCCAGATAGGCGCCTCCACCATACTCGTTGACACGAGAGCCAACATCAAACGGTGGTGGTGTAAGATCCTCTACCACACCATCGCTGCGTCGCCTGACCAGCACTGTACGACCCTGTTCTGAGGGCCTGAGCTCCAACCAGAATGCATTGCTGCCATCCGTGCTGAGATTGGAAAGCGTGATGGCGCCGCTGGCGATTTGTTCTGCCGAAAGCGCTGAAACCCAGGCGCCGTATGGCTTTTCGGCTTTTTGTGCTGGGGACATTGGTCGGCTCCACCCTGGCGTCAGGGGGCAGGAGACTGCCTGAACTCGGGCTCCATGACCAGTGAATATATTGCGGATAATTGACGTTTAGTCGGGAATGAGTATATTGCACCAGCTGCCGGCAAATTAGACTGTCAGCTTAAAAAATAGTCAGGAGGATAAAATGGCTGTCGCATCTCATAACGATGAGCCGTATCAGGCGCAACCGGGAGAGTTCGTCTCCACCAGCGCACCGCACGCTTCGCTTCGCGACCATCTGGTCGGGGCAGCGTTCTCGCTGGTTTTCGTCGGCACCGTCGCCGCGATTTTCTTGTTCGTCTAAGACGCGTATTGGTTCTTAGCTCCTTCGGCTATCTCGAGAAGGCATAACCGCCCGTGAGATGGCAACGAAGCCGCCTGCTGCGCTGATCTGAGGATCATGTGCCGGGTACCGAAGGCAGCACGGAACCGAACGTAGCGACTGTCCCGACAGCGGCGAGCGGGCAGGGTGAAGATTTTGTCGCCGCGAAAATGCACATCGGCGTTTGCCGCGCGAAGTTTTTCAAGATTGAAGGGGCTGTCCGGCAGCACGCGCCCGCCGTCGACCGCAACCGCGTCGGGTTGCGTGCCATTG
>CAIZEE010000572.1 GCA_903931835.1 uncultured Elstera sp. | reverse complement strand
GGCGCCGTTCGCGTCCTTGTCCAGCCCGTCGGCATAGGCGATCATGCGGTCTTCGAGCGTCGAACGGCCGCTTTTCTTGGCGTAAGTATCTGACGCCTCAACCTTGATCGAGGCGTCGAAATCATGCCGGCCGACGGTCACGCGACATCCGCCAGATGTTTGCTCGCCCGCAGGATTGACTGGTTGAGCCCCTGGCCCATCGAATGTTCGTATTGGATCGCGGGTTGGGCGGCCGGGAAGGGGATGGCGAGTTTCGTGCGCACGTCGCGCTCCACCCAATCGCGCAATTCCACGAGCCGTTCCGGGCTCAGATGATCGGTGAAGACGAAGGAGGTATAGCCGCCATCCGGGATGCCCTTGTAGAAATCAGCGGTGGTTGAGAAATCGACCTCATAGGCATGCAGACGATCGCCGGTTTTGGGCTGGCGATAGGTCCACACCCCCGGCATATCGGGGTGGCGTGTCGCCTCGTCGTAATAGGGCGTGCCGGGATAAGTCGTAATGATCGTGCAGTCGAATTCGTCGACGCCGCTCGCAATCAGCCAATCATGGGAGGCGGCAACCGACTCTTCGGATTCGCCGGGATGGCCGACCGACATCAGCGCCTTGACCTTCAGATCATGGCGCTTGGCGATCTCGATCGCGCGGCTATTGTCGTCGAGCGTTGCGCGCTTGTTGATGTTCACCAGCATGCGCGGATCGCCGGTTTCAAAGCCAGAGAGCAGCCAGCGGAACCCAGCGCGCCGCATCGCGGCGGCCTGCGCATCGGTGAACAACTCCGCCTTTACGAAGCCGCGCAACCGGAACTCGACACCAAGGCGGTCCTGCAAGGCCACAATCGCGTCCATCAGCTCGACCATGGTTTTGCTGACATTCAGCTCGTCGTCGTAAAACATGAAGCCGGTATAGCCGTAGCTTCGATAGAGATGCTCCAACTCGCCGACGATCGATTCGGTGGTGCGGGTCCGGATGACGCGCAGGCTGGGGCTGCTGCGTCCGCCGCAAAACCCGCAGGAGAAGGGGCAGCCGAGCTGGGCTATAATGCTGGAGGAGCGCTTGCCCTCGATCGAATAATGATAGCTGTCCATATCGATTAGATGGCGCGCCGGCAGCGGCATCTCGGTATAGGTTTCATCGGTCAGGAAGAGCGCGCTGGTACGGTCATCGGCATCGATGAGAGCGGGCGGATTTGGCCCTAACGCCTCAAAAATGGCGAACTCGCCATCGCCCGCACAGACCACGTCAAAATTATCCTGCAGCACACGGAAAGCGGCCTGCGCACGTCCATCGGCGATACCGCGCTTCTTCTCCGATTTGACTGCGGCTACGCATAGCGTCACATGCGGGCCGCCGATGATCAGCCGGATGTCAGGACGCATGGCGCGCAGCGCCTTGGCAATGCGGATCACGCTCGGCAGTTGCGGCGTGGTGGCGGTGAGCCCCACCGCCTTCGCCGACGAGACAGCGATATGATCAAGACAAACATCAAGGAAATTGGCGACACCCGCCAAATCGAGGAATTCCACCGGAATAGCGCGCTGTTCCAGAACCGCCGCGAGCCGCAACAATCCCAAAGTCGGAAAGACGCGGTCATCCAACAAAAACCCGGAAGACGGATTGATGAGACAGACCGGAGACAGAAAATGAGCCCCAGATTGGGTCAAGAAAACATTCCTTAAAATGCGGCGTATTCGGCAGCAGGCAGACCTTCCTATGGTTAATTGAGACCGGTATCCTTAAAAACCGATTAAGGGCCAGTGCGCTGACAGGATTTTACGATCGACGCCTCGCCCTGATGCTGTCGTATTTTGTCCTCAATCTCACTCACCAACCCGCCGATGGACCCGGAGAGAGCGATGCGGATGAAACCAATATGGGCCGCCCTGCCCCTGATAGCGATGAGTCTGTCCGCCGTCGCGGCGCCGGCGCCGGTGATCGACAACGAACGGGTCACGGTCTGGGACGTGACGCTGGCCGATGGCGCATCAGGGCCGACCACCCCCAGCGATCTCGATACCGTCATCCTTTACCTGGAGGGCGGGACGATCCGCTCGATTGCCAAGGACGGCACGAGCCGTCTCGCCGATCACGAATTCGGCGACGCGGTTTTCGTGCCAAAGGGGACCCTGTCTACCGATACCGTCGTTTCCGGTGGACCGACCCATGAGATCATCGTGGCGCTGAAGAACCACGCCGTACCACCGACCCCCAATAGTTCCGGCCTGCCGGCCGCCTTTCCCAGGCCGGGGTCGGTGTCCGTGTTGAACAATGACCGCGTGGCGGTGTGGAATTACAGCTGGACGCCGGGTCAGCCGACGCCGATGCATTTCCACGACAAGGATGTCGTGGTCGCCTATCGGTATGACGGCACGCTGAAATCGGTCAGCGTCGACGGCAAGACGGTCGAAAACCCATACAAGGCCGGCCAGATCTACTTCAACAAGGCCAACCGCGCGCATTACGAAGAACTGACGACCGAGCATCAGAGTGCCGTAATGATGGAGCTGAAATAGGCGTTCAGATCACCGCGAAGAATGACGCGCTATTCGACCTGGCCGTTGCCATCATTCTCGTACGAGATGCGGATCGAATAGACCCGCCCGTAGACAATCTCGAATGACACCGGCCAGGGGACGTAGCTCCACAATTCTCCGTTCACGCTCGCCAGATCTTTGACCGGCGACTTACGGTGCGGTTGACCCAGACGCTCCACCAGATCGGCAGTCGGCGTCGACAAGGTGATTGAGGAAAAAGCAATCGCCTTTGACGTGCCCAAACCCGTCAACTGGGCAGAGACGACCCGATTGCTCCTGATGCCGATTACGATATAAGGCACCTCTCCCGACGTGGCGGTTGCCGCAGCGGGGAGCCTATAGACCCTGATCTCGTCATTTGTTCGGGTTTGCGACTGCCACGGGGGGCCAAGCAGTTTCTCTACCGCTTCAATTTCCATCCCAAGCGCGATCGGGCCGATATGAAGGCAAGCCTGCTCACCAGCCTTCGCCAGACTCTCGGGCGTAACCCCGGCTGTTTCAGCGATCTCGCAAGCAAGCGCAGGCCCCGCTTTTCGATAGTCGCCTCTCAAGCCCGAGTCCGGTTCGACCGGCGGACCAGCGGGCGTTTGGGCTGCGGCACCAACTGCTATGAAGCAAGATGCCGCGAGCGCAATCCACGCTGTTGCGGAGACTAGCTGTTGGCATCCTTTTACGTGATCCATCTGGCCCGCTTGCATCGAGTGATCGACAACCGCCTGAGCGTCCCATAGCCCACCGGCGTCATCAAGCTTGATGAGCTGGAACGCCGTACGCCGAGATGGACGCACTCAGATCACCGCGATCTCGTACATCAGATAGGGATGGTCGGCATACCAGCTCGCCTCACAGCGGCGCAGAAACACGCCGCCATTCGCCTCGATCGTGCGGCGGGAGCCGATATTGTCCTCACCGCAGCTCACCCGCACGACGCCGATCCCCATGCCGCGGCAAATCACCAACGCCAAGGCCAACTGGCGGGTCGCATAACCACGACGCCGCTTTGACGGGCGGATGCCGTATCCCAGATGTCCGGCGAAATGCGCCAGCACATGGGTGTCGATGCGCGCCCGGATGCTGACGGCGCCGATGAACTCGCCCTGATCGATCAGCCAGAACAGGGTTGAGGGCACGCTCGGCAGGATGCGGCCATGCGCCTCGAACGGTGATTGGCCGTCATGGTCCAGGCTTTTCAGATGCGCGTCGAAATTGACGGCGATCTCGGCGATCTGAGCCTGATCCAGCGGCGGAAACAGGCCGATATGGAAGCCTTCGCGCAAGGCTTCGAGGTAGCTATCGATATAGGCTGCACTCGGCCGGGCGAGGAAGCTGGTCGCGGTCATGGGTCAGAGGCTGCCCGCACGCTCCAGCATCGCATGCAGCAGGATTTCGGCACCCGCGGCGATGTCTTCCTTGGTCGCGTTCTCGATCTCGTTATGGCTGATGCCGTCCTCGCAGGGCACGAAGATCATCGCGGTCGGCGCCACACGGGCGAGATAGCACGCGTCGTGACCAGCCCCTGAAATCATGTCGCGATGGCTGTAGTCATGGCGGGCGACGGCGGTCCGCACAGCCTCGATACAGGGCTCGGCAAAGGCGACGGGAGGCGAGTACCAGATCTGATTGATCTCGGCGGTAAGGCCGGTGCGTTCGGCGATCGCCAGCACGGAGGCGCGCAGCTCCTGGTCCATCGCCGACAGAACCGCGTCATCCGGGTGCCGGAAATCGACGGTGAAGAAGACGCGACCGGGGATGGTGTTGCGCGAATTTGGATAGGTGTTGAGCATGCCGACCGTGGCGCAGGCATGAGGCGCGTTTTCCAACCCGATGCGGTTCACCGCCTCGACCGCGCGCGCGGCGCCGACCAGCGCATCGCGGCGCCTCGCCATCGGCGTCGGCCCGGCATGCGCTTCCTGCCCGGTCAGCGTGATCTCGTACCAGCGCTGGCCCTGTGCGCCGACGACGACGCCGATCGTCTTGCCCTCGGCCTCCAGAATCGGGCCTTGCTCGATATGGACCTCAAAGAAGGCGCCGATCTCGCGTCCGCCAACCGGGGCATCGCCAGCATAGCCGATCCGCTCGAGCTCCTCGCCCAGCGTCTTGCCATCTGGGTCGCGGCGGCTCAGCCCGTGTTCGAGGTCGAAGGCGCCGGCGAACACGCCCGATGCAATCATCGAGGGGGCGAAGCGCGAGCCTTCCTCATTGGTCCAGACAGTGATTTCGATCGGCGCCTTAGTGCGATAGTCATGGTCGTTCAACGTGCGCACGACCTCCAGCCCTGCCAGCACGCCATAGACGCCATCAAAGCGCCCGCCGGTTGGCTGTGTGTCGAGATGACTGCCGGCCATGACCGGCGGCAGGCCGGGATCGGTGCCTTCGCGACGGGCAAAGATATTGCCCATCTTGTCGACGGTGATCGAACAACCGGCATCGCGGCACCAGGAAACGAACAGATCGCGCCCCTCACGGTCGAGATCGGTCAGCGCCAAACGGCAGACGCCACCCTTTTCGGTGGCGCCGATCTTCGCCATTTCGGCCAGGCTATCCCAAAGCCGGTCGCCATTGATGGCGATATTGGAAAGGGCGCTGTTGGGCGTCACGCGACCTCCGCCAGCGCCTCGGCGATCGTGCCAACGATCTGATCGATATGGGATTTCTCAATGATCAGCGGGGGCGAGAGTGCCACGACATCGCCGGTGGTGCGGATATTGACGCCCTTCTCGAAGCATTTCAGGAAGACGTCGAAGGCCCGTGTTCCGGGCTTGCCGGCACGCGGCTCCAGCTCAATGCCGCCAATCAGGCCCAGATTGCGGATATCGATGACATGCTTGTGGCCGCGCAGGCTATGCACCGCCTCCTCAAAATACCCGGTTATCGAGGCGGCGCGGGCGAACAAATCATCACTGCGGTACAAATCGAGCGTCGCCACACAGGCGGCTGCGGCCAGCGGATGGGCGGAATAGGTATAGCCGTGGAACAGTTCGATCGCTCCTTCCGGTGCAGCGCTCATGAACGCGTCATAGAGGAAGCCCTTGGTAACGACGGCACCCATCGGCACGGAGCCGTTGGTGATGCCCTTGGCGGCGGTGAACATATCCGGCTTTACGCCGAAATATTCCGACGCGAAGCTCGCACCCAATCGACCGAACCCGGTAATGACCTCGTCGAAAATCAGCAGGATGCCGTATTTATCGCAGATCTGGCGGAGCTTCTGCAGATAGCCCTGGGGTGGCACCAGCACACCCGTTGAGCCCGCCACCGGCTCCACGATCACCGCCGCGATGGTTGAGGGATCGTGCAGCGCCACCAGCCGTTCCAGATCATCGGCCAGATGAGCGCCCCAGGCCGGCTGGCCCTTCGAATAGGCGTTGTGTTCCAGATCATGCGTGTGCCGCAGATGATCGACGCCGGGCAGCATGGCCGTGGCGAAGTGCTTGCGATTATTCGACATGCCGCCGACCGAAATGCCGCCAAAGCCGACGCCGTGATAACCGCGCTCGCGCCCGATCAACCGCGTGCGCGCCGCATCACCCTTCACCCGGTGATAGGCGAGCGCGATCTTCAGCGCGGTGTCGACGGCTTCCGAGCCTGAATTGGCGAAGAACACATGATCGAACCCGTCCGGCGCCATGGCCGCCACCTTGGTCGCGGCCTCAAAGGCGAGCGGATGACCCATCTGGAACACGGATGCGTAATCGAGCTTGCCGGCTTCGGCCTGGATCGCCTCGACGATCTGGCGGCGCCCATGTCCGGCATTGACGCACCACAGACCGGCAACGGCGTCGAGCACCTGCCGGCCATCGGTCGTGCGATAATACATGCCTTCCGCCGATTCGAACATGCGGGGTGCCGCTTTGAAGGCGCGGTTCGCGGTGAACGGCATCCAGAACGCTTCGAGATCATTGGGCCGACCGGTCATGGTCGGAAGAACATTCGAGTCGGGCATCGACGGACACTCCAGGGACAAGCGGCTGAAAGGCATCATGATTTGTCAAATCGGTTGGGACAAGAGGTGATCTCCCGCCTCTGGTCTGCCATGTCCAAACCTCATTGCGGGGGGATCCTTGGCCGCGCAGGCGCGATGTGGTAGAAATCTATCTAAATTGGTAGACGTACAGAAAGTTGCCCTGCAATGACGCTGAACATAAAGGATCCAGAAGCGCATCATTTAGCGCAGGCAATCGCCCAGCTTACGGGTGAGTCCATGACTCGCGCCGTTACCGAGGCTTTGCGGGAGCGTTATGCCAAACTCGAACGACGCAAAAGCAAGGCAAGCGTTAGCGAAATTTTGTCCATCGCTGCTCGTACGTCGGCACAGTTAAAAGCGCCGTATCTTGATCACGACGCTCTGCTCTATGACGAAAATGGCTTGCCCAAATGATCCTCGACACCTCTGCTCTGGTAGCCATTCTTTATGGTGAACCGGAACGGGACCGCTTCGCACAACTCATTCATGATGCAGACGCATGCTCCATCAGCGTTGCAAATTTCCTAGAGCTGTCGATGGTCGTTGAAATACAGCTCGGCCCGGACGCGGCGCGGCAGATTGATACACTGTTCAGACGTGTTGGAATTGCCATAGAGCCAGTGACAGTCGAGCACGGCTATCTCGCGAGGCAAGCGTTCCTTGATTTCGGCAAGGGGCGCCATCGGGCGGGCCTAAATTTCGGCGACTGTTTCGCCTATGCCCTGGCTAAGGCGACTGGCGAACCACTTCTTTTTAAAGGTAACGATTTCAACCATACCGACATAAACTTGATATTTTAGCGGCATGATCGAAAGCGTACCCGTTTTGATGGAATCCCTCGCCAGCACCCCGATCCTTGTCGACCAGGTTTACCAGCGTCTGATGGCGGCGATCATCGACTGCACCTTGATGCCAGGACAGCGCATCCGGCAGGCTGAATTAGCCGCCAGCCTCGGCGTCTCGCGCGCCCCGGTCAGCCACGCGCTGCAGGTCTTGAAACACCAGGGATTGTTACAGGAATCCGGCCGCAAGGGGCTGGAGGTGGCGCCGATCAGCCCGGAACGGGTGCGCGATCTGTATCAGGTGCGGGCATCGCTTGATGGCTTGGCGGCCAAGATGGCGGCCGAGCGAATGGCGTCCGGCAAGCTTGCCAAATCTGACGCCGACATGCTGCGCCGCGTCTTTACCAAGGGGTTCAACCTGGGTGACGAGACCCCCATGTCGAAACGGGTCGAGGCGGACATCAATTTTCATCGCGCGATCTATCGCATCTGTGGCAATGACGCGATTGCAGAAGCGCTGGAGCCGCTATGGCCGCATATGCAGCGGGCGATGGTACTGGTGCTGGAGGCGAATATGCTGCGCATCCAGGCCTGGACCGAGCATCGCCAGATCATGGAAAACGTCCTGGCCGGCAAGCCGGCCGCGAGCGAAGCATCGGCCTTCGCCCATGCCCATAACGCCGGCATTCATACCGAAGACCGTCTGCGGCTGAGACAGCAGCAGACGGCTTCGAAATAAGGTCTATTTAGCGGTTAACCGACTGCCGCGGGATCAATTGCACGCAGGCGCCGCCGACGAGCAGAAAGGCCGCCACGATCAGCACGCCGATGGTCGTGCTGCCGGTGCTGTCCTTGATGTAGCCGATCAGATAGGGGCTGACGAACCCCGCGACGTTACCGACCGAATTGATCACCGCCAGGCTGACCGCAACGGCGCCGCCGCTGAAGATCATCGGCGGAATGACTTAGAATTGCGGCACGCAGGTAAGAATGCCCGCCGTGGCGATGGTCAGCGCCACCATGGCGAGCGCCACGTTATGGGCGACCAGAACGCTGGCGGCGAGGCCGAGCGCGCCGATCACTGCCGGCACGGTCAGATGCCAGCGCCGCTCCCGCCGTTTATCGGAATTGCGCCCGACCACGAGGATGGTGAGGAACGCGGTTCCGTAGGGGATTGAGGTTAGCAAACCCAGCGTTGCCGGATCGGTCACGCCGCTCGTTGCGATGATACTGGGCAGCCAAAAACCGATCGCATAGAGCCCCATCATGAACGTGTAATACAGCGCGCTGAGCAGCCAGACATTCTTCTTGGCAAACCCGTCCATCTTGTTATGGAACTGCTTCTGTGCGTTCTCGGCCTTGTGTGCTGCGGCGATCGTGGCCTTTTCCTCAGCATTCAGCCATTTCGCCGTCTCGGGCCGGTCATCCAGCCAGAAGAAACAGGCGACACCGGCGATCAGGCTTGGGATCGATTCGACCAGAAACACCCATTGCCAGCCCGACATGCCATAGGCGCCGTTGAGCCCGGACATGATCCAACCAGAGAGCGGTGCGCCGATCATGCCGGCGAGCGGGATACCCGACATGAACATTCCCGTCGCGCGACCCTTGGCCTGCGCCGGGAACCAAGTGTTCAGGTAGTACAGCACGCCCGGAATGAAGCCGGCCTCCGCCAGGCCTAGCAGGAAGCGCAGGACGTAGAACATCGTCTCGGAATGCACGAACATCATGGCGCCCGAAATCACGCCCCAGGTGATCATGATGCGGCCAATCCAGAATCGCGCGCCGGTCTTGAGCATGATAATATTGCTCGGCACCTCGAACAGGAAATATCCCGCAAAGAAGATGCCGGCACCCAGGCCATAGGCCGTGTCGCTGAAGCCAAGCTCCTTCACCATCTGCAGCTTGGCGAAGCCGACATTGATGCGATCGAGATACGAGCAGATATAACAGAAGAGCAGGAAAGGGATCAGGCGCCGGAAAATCCGCGCATAGGTGTCTTCGTTTGCCGCAGGCAAGGCTGTAGCGAGGGTTCCTTGGACTGTCACTTGGTTTCTCCCGTTGCTCGCGGCGTTTCTGAAATGCGCGATGCAGATTTACGACGAAGCTTGAACGCCCCTAACCCGGACGGGATGGAGACGAGCCCATGAGTCCCGACCCATATAGCACCAGTTTGGTATTCCGAATACCAAAATTATAGCCATTCTAAGCAGGCAGTTTACATTTAATTCGGAATACGGTATTCCAAAACCTAAGGTCGGCAACAGCCGGCCAGATCGACATAACAACCCCCCTTTTCAGGGCCGGAGACGTCTCATGGACACGTTTGAAAAGAAGAGCGCCCCCGTTGGGTTCGACAATGCCAAGAAGCATCTTCAGCCCTATAGCGGCTATTATTCGAACCAGGTGCCGCTGCATGATCCGGAGTTGACCGAGACCGATCCCGGCACGCCGATGGGCGAATATATGCGCTCGTTCTGGCATCCGGTGTGTATGTCGATCGAGTTAACCGACACCCCGCGCTTCCTCAAAATCCTCGGTGAAGAACTGGTCGCCTTCCGCGATAAGAGCGGGCGGGTCGGCCTATTGCACGCGCATTGCGTCCATCGCGGCGCCTCGCTCGAATACGGTTCGATCCAGGAACGCGGCATCATGTGCTGCTATCACGGCATGGTGTTCGACGTGGACGGCGCTTGCCTGCACGTGCCCTATCCCAAGGGCGAGGAGAAGGAGGCGGAGAAATTCGCCTGCTCGATCCGCCAGGGCGCCTATAAGGCGTTCGAGCGTCACGGCCTGGTCTTCGCCTATATGGGCCCGCCGGAAAAAGAGCCGCCATTCCCGGAATGGGAGGGCAATTTCACGGTGGCCGAGGGCGACGAGCTGGTCCCCTACAGCAATTTCCAGCATTGCAACTGGCTGCAGGTTCAGGACAACGCCGCCGATAACTACCACCCGACGGCCCTTCATGCCGGCAAGAACGTGGTCGGCGGCAATTACCAGGGCACGACGTTTGACGAGGTTGGTGCGGCCTCGATGGAAGTCGCCCCGGACATGCTGTTCGTGCCGATCCAGAACGGCCGCACGCTTGCCTGCGCCGGCGCACGCCGGGTCAACAAGGACCGGCTATTCGTGCGCGTCCAGCATCAGGTCATGCCGAATTTGAGCCTGCACGCCTATACCTCGGAAGACGGCTCGGCCAAGAAGCATTTCAGCCGCTTCCACATCATCCGCTGGACCGTTCCGGTCGATAACGAGAACAGCAAGATGATCGGCTGGCGCGTCATGGGCCCCGGCATCGACACTCGCGGCATCTGCGACAAGTCGCTGGTGGGATATGAGTCGATCGACTTCCTGGAAGGCCAGGTCGCGATGCGCCGCCCGGAACGCTTCGGCAAATACACGATCGATGATCTGCCGCCGATCCCGAGCAACCATCGCGAACGCGCTAATTACAAGGATGCGCAATACGCGCCGGGCGATTACGAGGCAATCATCAGCCAGCGCCCGATCGCGATCCATGCGTTGGAGCATCCGACCAAGTTCGATGCGGGACTCTACGCCTTCCGCAAAATGCTGCGTGATGCAGTGCGCGGCACCAATCCCGAAGCGACGCCGGAGAAATATGCTGAGTGGCTGCGCGATCTGGGTGGCGAGCCGAACAGCGTGTGCTGCGGCAACGTGCTGGAAATCCCGGAGGCCGAAACGGTCGAGCAGGAAGTGGTTCAGCGCCGCAAGGTGTTACGCCAGATGGTTTCGCTATTGACCGAGAGCATCGACAAGAAAGGCCAGGCGCGTGCCGATTTCGTGCGCGGCGGCATGGACGCGATCGAAAAATCCATCGGCGAATAATCCCGATCGGCTAGTATAGACGGCCCAGTTCCGGCTGGGCCGTCTTTCGTCCTTAAACAAGGCACTGAAAATATGGATACGCTGTTGCTGCTCGTCCGGCAGATCCGGTTCGAGGCCGTGGGCATCAATTCCTACGAACTGGTTGATCCGAATGGCGGAGAGTTGCCGCCGGCTCCTCCCGGCAGCCATATCGACATCCATCTGAAGGATGGCACGATCCGGCAATATTCGCTGAGCAACGATCCGGCAGACCGCCGCCGCTACGTGATTGCGGTGCTAAAGGAGGAAGCGGGGCGCGGCGGCTCGAAGCTGTTGCATGACAGCCTGCATGTGCAGCACCGCGTGACGGTCAGCCTGCCGCGCAATAATTTTGCGCTGGTGGCCGACGCCAAGCGGCATATGCTGATCGGCGGCGGCATCGGCATCACGCCGCTGAAGGCGATGGCGCATCAACTCGATGCCGCCGGGGCCGATTACCATCTGCATTATTGCGCCAAGACTGCCGATCACGCCGCGTTCCGGGAGGAATTCGCCCACCTTACCGCCAAGGGACAGGTCAGCTTCCATTTCGATGGCGGCAACCCGGCTGACGGGCTCGATATCGCGGGATTGCTGCGCGAGCACGATGGCGTCACCCATGTCTATTATTGCGGTCCGCCCGGCTTCATGGCCGCCTGCGCCTCTGCGACCGAGCACTGGCCGAAGGGCATGGTGCATAGCGAGCATTTCAAGGCGCCTGTCGCCGATGCCGCGAAATCAGCCACTCCCGCCGGCACTGGCATCGTCGAGATCGCCAGCACCGGCCAGCGCCTGGAAATCCCGCCAGGCCAAAGCATCGTCGATGTTCTAAACGATGCCGGTATCGCCGTGCCGACCTCCTGCGTCTCCGGCCTGTGCGGCACCTGCACGGTCCGCTATCTCTCAGGCGAGGTTGATCATCAGGATTACATCCTGGATGACGAGGAACGCGGGACGCAATTGACGACCTGCGTGTCGAGGCCGGCGGGCGGAGTGTTGGTGCTCGATCTGTAGAGAGGCATGCGGCCAAACGCAGCGTTGCATAATGCCGTCGGTCGTCTGTATTCCTAGAAGATGGTCTCGAGGCTAACCATCGTCGGGGATGCTTTCCGTCGCTTTGCGACGCTCGCGGTGCTTCTTGCCTTGACGATCCGCGCGATCGTGCCGGTTGGCATGATGCCCGATCTGTCTCGCTTGGCTGAGGGCCAGTTCCCGCTGGTTATCTGTACCGGCCATGGCCCCGAAACGGTGTTCGCCGAAGATTCCGGCATCGTCGCCATATCAGGTCAGCAAGACCCGACCAAGGTTCCGGCCGGACCATCCGATCATTCTGCCGACCCCTGCCCGTTCGCAGCGGCACTGTCGCTTTTGGCGCCAGTTCTGCTGGTCCTGCTCTGCGCTCTTGTCCGACCGGCCAAACGGTTCTTTGCCGTTGCTGATTATGGGACCCGATTTAGCAGCCGAAGCCGCGATCCATGGACGGCTCGCGGCCCTCCCCCCGCCTTCTGCTCATGACCGATCGCCGCGCCGGGTTCGACCGGCGCGATTGAATAGTCGCCCATCGGATCCGTCCGATCCGGGCAGCAGGAGACATTTTCATGAAGACCGCCCTTTCGGTGAGCGCCGCCGCGCTTGCCCTCGTTCTCGCCGCCGCCACCCACGCTGAGACCCTAAGCGACCCGCAAATCCAGGAAGTCATTGTCACCGCGACGCGCAGCGCGCGGGCGCTCAGCGACGTGCCGGTCAGCGCCAGCATCGTCACCTCGGATCAGATACAAGAGACGCCGGCACAGTCGCTCGACGATATCTTGCGCCAAGTCCCCGGCATCAACCTGCCGATCCAGACTGGTACACAGGCCCATCCAACGGCCGATAACGTCTCAATGCGGGGCCTGGGCGGCATCCATGCGCTCGTCATGGTCGACGGCGTGCCGATCGATGATCCTTTTTTCGGCTATATCCAATGGGGCCGAATTCCGCTGGAGACGATCGACCATGTCGAGATCGTGCGCGGCGGCGGCAGTCCGCTCTGGGGCAATTTCGCCATGGGCGGCGCCATCAACGTCATCACGCGCGATCCTACGACCGACCAGGCGATCCTCGACGCCGGCGGCGGCACTTACGGAACCTATCGCAGCAGCGCCTTCGCCTCCTACGCGACCTCGGACATGAACCGCCTGAACCTGGACCTCACCTTCAATGGCACGGACGGGTTCCAAGCGGTGCCGCAATATGCCCGCCAGGCTTTCAACGTGCCGACTAGCTTTTATGCGACCAATCTCCAGGCATCCGACAATTTTGCCTTGGCGGACGATCTGACCGGGCATTTTCGCTTCACCTATCACGAGAATGATCAGGTCCTGACCGACGCGCTGGCGAAGAACAACCAGCAGACCTTCAGCTATTCCAGCGATCTGAAAAAGAGCTTCGGCGAAGGGGCATCCCTGACCGCTACGGTGTTTCATTCCGACAGCAATTTCGTGACCTACAACACAGTCGTCACCAACCCGGCCGCACCCTTGGCACAGCAGACCGAGAATCTGGACAACGTGCATTACACGCCGTTTCACAACACCGGCGGATCGCTGGTCTGGTCACAGGATTTCGGTGGGCTGCTGCGCAACTATACGATCGGGGCCGATATCAATGACACGACCGGATCGGATAGCGGGGCGATCTACGACTCAACGGGGGTCAACCAGATTCGCACCGATATCGGACGGGGTGAGGAATTGTTTCTCGGCGGCTTCGGACAGGCGTCGATTGTCCCGGTCGAGCGGCTGGAGATCCTCGCCAGCATCCGCGTACAGAATTTCCAGAGCCTGAACAGCTATGACGGCAATCCGGGCGGCGGCGGAAATCTGCCGGATCGTAGCTACACCACGATTGATCCGCGGATCAGCCTGCGCTATTCGCTGACCGATCAGATCGCGCTCCGCGGCGCCTACTACCAGGCCTTCCGCGCGCCGACACTGGATAATCTCTATCGCGGCTTCGCGTCGGATGGCGGCATCTATTACCCCAATGCAGCGCTCAAGCCCGAAACGCTGGAGGGCGGCGAGATCGGGCTGGATGTCACGATGCATAACCTACGCGCGCAGTTCACCCTTTATCGGACCGAGATCACCAATCTGATCACGACGCAAAGCCTCAGCTTCGCCCAATTGCCCGCCGGCTTCTTCTATGGCGGTCAGCTCGTCAATGCCGCCTCGGCCCAAGCGCAAGGCATCGAAGCGGAGGTCAATTGGAAGATCGACACCAGCCTGTCGGCCAGGCTCGGCTATACCTTCGCCGACTCGGTCTACAAGTCCAACCCGGATGACCCGGCAAGCGTCGGGCTGCAACTAACCGACGTGCCGCGCAACACCATCACCGGTGGTCTCGCCTATCAGAACGAGGCCGGCTGGCGGATCGCAACCGATGCGCGCTGGGTTTCGACGACCGCTTGGGCCAATACCGATCACACCGATCCGGGCATCCCCTACCAGGCGGCGGCTGATTCACACTTCATCGTCGATCTGTCGGGCAGCTACCCGATCCTCGATAACCTCAATGCCTATGTGCAGATCCAAAACCTGTTCGACCGCCGCTACATCGTCAATCCAGGCCCCTATAACCCGCCCGAGTATGGCACGCCGTTCGAAGCCTTTGCCGGCTTCCGCGTTGCGTTCAATTAGAGGGGGCATTGTCATGGTCACGATCGACACGCCGAGCCCGACCTCATCGCTCTATCGCGTTGTCTGGCGCTGGCACTTTCTCGCCGGCCTCGCCGTTCTGCCTTTTCTGGTGCTGCTAGCCGTCACCGGGGGGTTGTATCTGTTCAAGGCTGAACTCGATCACCTCGCCTATGCGTCTCTTGAAGACGTCGAACCCGCTCCAGCATCGGCCAATCTGGCCATCGTCATCGACTCGACTGAAGCCGAAACAGGTGGTCAAGTCCTCGCCCTAACCCTGCCTGAACGTGACGACCGGGCGGTACGCATGATCGTGCGCGCTCCCGACGGCCAGTCTTTGACCGCCTTTGCAGACCCGCATACGGGCGCCTATCGCGGGGCAACTTCATATGGCGGCATCATGCAGACGATCCGCAAGCTGCACAGCCTGCAGCTATTCGGCTTCTGGGCGACTGCGCTGATTGAGATCACGGCCGGCTGGGTGATCGTTCTGGTGATCACCGGTGTCATCCTGTGGTGGCCGCGTGGCCGAAAGGGCGGCGTGCTGACCATTCGCGGCGCGCCCGCGAAGCGGGTTTTCTGGCGCGATATTCACGCTGTTACGGGAGTTTTCGCCGGCGCGATTGTGTTGTTTCTGGCGGTGACCGGCATGCCGTGGTCGCAGGTATGGGGCGATCAGGTGCAGCGTTGGACGACGGAAGCCAATCTCGGCCAGCCCTCTCCGCCGGCGGAAACAGTGCCTGCTTGGAAGCTGAGCAACCCGGTTTCGCCGGGGAGCGAGGGGGGAGGCGCCACCACCGGCCACCATCACGGGCAGCAAGACAAAGCCGCCGATCTGCCCTGGGCTCTTGATGCGGCAGCAGCCCCCTCATCGACTGCCGGCGGCATATCAACGATCGACATCGACCAAGCGGTGCGGCTCGTCGCGGCGTCAGGCTTGCCGCGACCCTATACCCTCACTTTGCCATCTGGCCCGAAGGGCGCGTGGGTGGCAGCCTACAACCCGGATCAGGTCGAGCGGACGCGCACCCTCTATCTCGATCAGTTTGACGGCCACGTGCTTGGCGATATTCGCTTCGCCGATTACGGGCCGGCGGCCAAGGCCATCGAATGGGGCATCGCCGTGCATCAGGGCCAAGAATATGGCGGTCTCAACCGCTACCTCATGCTCGCTGGATGCATCGCGATCGTACTGCTCACGATATCTTCCGTTACCATGTGGTGGAAGCGCAAGCCGAAGGGCCGCGTCGGGGTTCCGCCACTGCGGCGAGATGACGGTGCTGCGCGCGCGGCGGCGGTCTGCCTGTTGATCGGCGGGGTTATCTTTCCGCTGCTCGGAATCACGGTTCTGGCCGCCATCATTATTGAATGGCTGATCGCCGGCGCGTCAGGTCTGCGAACCCATAACCGCTGACGCGCCACTTTCCCTGATCGCGCTGCATCCCCGACCTCTCCGCCCCATTTGGAGGAGGAGAGGGACAGGCCTCACAACGTCAGCGTCTTCGCCCCTGGTTGAGAGACCTGAATGTCACTGAAGCGGCAGGAGCCGGACCGACGCTGGAACAGGGAGACGCCGAGCAGCCAGACGCGGACGAGGGACTTGGCCGAGCCGCCAATATGTTCCTTGTAGTCGGCATAGACGTCGCGCTCGTCGCTGACCCATTTGCCGAGATCGGCGAGGCCGCTGCGCACCACCATGTGTGATTCAAGTGGCGTCCAGCGCGGGATCGGACAGCGGAACGCCTTGCCGACGGGCAGGCTGCAGCTCCAGAAATAGGTCAGGTCCTGGCCGTCGTCGAACTCGGCCGCGATGGACAGATAATCGTGCGAGGTGAGCTGGTCCTCTGGCAGCCTGGAGGGCAATTCCTCGACGATCCAGCGCCAGCTCAACATGGTCTGCGGCTTCAATTCAAGGCCGACCGGGTGCTGTAGAATGCCGGCGTTTTTCAGCGGTTCAACAGCAATCGCGCCATGGCCGATATCGTTGAAGATGATGGCGCCGCCACCCAGCATGAAGAAATTGTTCCAGCCCGGCGGCAGCCTGCGCGGCGAGTGAAGATGCGCCAACTCGGCCGCAACGATGCCGTCGACATCGCCATGCTTGAGCAAGCTTTGCAGCCCGGCGTCAGCACCGCCGCGCCACACCAGTGCTACGCCATAGATATGGGCATCCGCTTTGACATAGTCCTCCTTGGGCACCGCCAACTCGCCCTTGTCGTCCTGAAACTCGACCAGCGATCGCGCCATTTCGAGGGGGCCGTCTGAAGTCGCCGTCATCGTGCCGGTATTGCTCATCGGATTGAAGATCGGGCGCGTGCCGCGCGTGCGGACGTGGAACGCGACGCCTGGTTCGACCCACAGATCCTGCTCCCGCGACAGCCATACGCGGCCGCCGAGCAGGAACGTCGCCTCCTGTCCCTTGGCAAGCGTGATCCCCAGATCCTTCCACGGCAGATCGCTGGCGTTGAGCTCAAAGACATGGGCGCCGACAAGCTCGGGCGACTTGGCGCGCGCCACCAGCGCTGTCACACCGTCAATGAGCTCGCCGCGATCAAGGAAACTGATCGACCCCGCCAGGGCCGCGCGCTCGAGGATAACCGTCGCAAGCGGTGCCGCCACGCCAAGAGCGGCAAGCTTTTTCAGCATTTCGCGCCGATTGGGTCCGTCCGTACCATCGTGAGAGCAACCGTCATGATGAGGCAGTGTGCACATGATCCCCCCCTGGTTTTATCGTTCTCTCGGAGACGATAAATCAGCGGGTTCGGCAGGGCCTGAGACGCTTGCCCGAATATCGGGGGGAATATTGCCCGGTCGCAGCTTTGCGCGCGGTGCTGCAGAGGCATCCCATTGGGGCGGATGCCGGGAAAAGATGGGGCAGAGTGCTCTAAAACAGCGCCAGCACGCCGGTATAGCCGTAGATGCGGTCGCGGGCGATCTCGCCATTGGCGTAGAAGCCGACCAGCGGCACGTCGCCCAGCGCGTCCTGCAGCAGCCGGATTTCGGCATTGGCGGATTCGAACAGGTTGGGCCCGCGCGCGATGCAGGAGACATAGAGGGCGCCCCGCACCTGGTCAACCCGGCCGCGGAGCTGCTTTGCCATACGCGTCAAATCGGTTTCGGCGGAGGCGCGGTCGCGCTGGCAGAACAGGATGCGCTGGCCATTCTCGACCTGCTCGGCGATTTCGATCACGCCGCGCTCGGCATCGATGCCGGTCAGATTGCGTACCAGATAATCGCCGGTATCGGAATTGGCGACCAGCAATCCCGCATGCAATGAGTTGCTGAGCGTGCGCAGATCGCTGATGCCGGCCTGGTACAGATCGTTCAGCAAAGCATGCAAGGGCGACTCGCCATCGATCTCGATGATCAGATTGTCGCGCGCCGCCGTGATCGTGCGGGCGGGACCGATGGGCGAGCAGCCCTGGGTGATGCCGATCGCCATCGGGATTTCCGGTGCCAGTAGCAGGCCGGAGGCGCCGCCATCGGTGATAAGGCCGGCGACCTGATCGAATTGCGCCCCTCTGGACGCCGTAACGCCGCCGAACAGATAGGCGCCCGAAGTGGCCGAAAGCGAACGCAGCAGCGCGTCGCTTTGCCGGTTGCGCGGATCGACATGGACAATCGCCTTGGCCAGCGCGCCATCGGGGGCAAGCTTCCAATCCTCCGACGGGATGCAGTCGAAAAGCTGATAAAAATCGGTCGGCCAACTGCCGATCATGGCGGCGACCGCAGGCTTGTCATAGGCCGCCATACGCCCCGCAAACACGCCATAGCCGACCGTGCCGATCCAATCCTTGATGCCGGTGCGCAGGATCAGCCGCTGCACGATATCGGACATGGCTGGCGCCAGCTTGTCGGTGACATAGACGAAGCCGATCGAACCCCCATCGCCCATCAGCGATAGTTGCTCGGCCACGCTGTCCGCTGCCCGGTCGGCGACGGTATCGATCGCCATCGCGACGCGGAACGGATCGGTCTTAACCGGTATCTGAGACACTCAAAGCTACTCCGTCTTGACCGTAGTTGAGCGTATCAGAGCCTCGACCGAGGGCAAGATATGCTCAACTACCACCTCGACACCCCGGGCGTTAGGATGCAGGCCATCGGCCTGGTTCAATTGCTTGTCTCCCGCAACGCCGTCGAGGAAGAAAGGATAGAACCGCACCTTGTGAGCCTGCGCTAAACGGGTGAAGACTGCCTTAAACTGTGTCGTATATTCAGGGCCGAAATTGGGCGGCGCGAGCATGCCGGCCAGCAGGACCGGGATATGCTTGGCGCCAAGCTTGGTCAGCACTCCGTCCAGATTGTCGTAGAGAGGGCCGGTATCGAGGCCGCGCAAGCCGTCATTCGCACCAAGCTCAAGGATCGCCGCATCGACTGGCTCGGCCAACGTCCAATCGAGCCTCGCCAGCCCGTCGGCGCTGGTATCGCCCGACACGCCGGCATTGATCACGGTGACCGCCAGCCCGTGCGCTTTCAGGGCCGCCTGTAGGCGCGGTACGAAGCCCTGGTCGGCGGGCAAGCCATAACCGGCGGTCAGGCTGTCGCCGAATACCAGC
This sequence comes from uncultured Elstera sp., assembly GCA_903931835.1. Taxonomy (GTDB): domain Bacteria; phylum Pseudomonadota; class Alphaproteobacteria; order Elsterales; family Elsteraceae; genus CAIZEE01. The sequence goes on along the minus strand of CAIZEE010000572.1, from coordinate 4,516 downwards.
AGCCGAAAATCTGCCGCCTTGGCGGTGCTGATCACCAGCGTCGTTGCCAGGAACGACACGAGACCTGCGTTGATTGTGCGTCGCACAAGACCATATATCCAGGCTGAGGAACGCTCCCGCAGCTTTGCTCGATAGGGCTTTGGGATTTCGGTGACAGCGGTCAAGGCGGGGTGGGGCTTTCGATGATTGAACTTCAGAATGTCGTTCTGAAACTGGCGAGTGCTGCGGGCGAAATCAACGTCTTGCGCGGCATTGATCTCTCCGTGTCCGCCGGCCAGTCGGTCGGCGTGGTCGGCCCATCCGGCGCCGGCAAGTCGAGCATGATGATGATCATCGGCGGGCTCGAGGTTGCGACCAGCGGCGTGGTGCGTGTCGCGGGCGCTGATCTCACCACCATGAGCGAGGACCAATTGGCGCTGTGGCGGCGCGACAGCGTCGGCATCGTCTTCCAGGCCTTCCGTTTGATGCCGACCATGACGGCGCTGGAGAATGTCGCAGTTCCGCTGGAACTGGCTGGCGACCGCCGGGCATTTGACCGCGCGCGCGTGATGCTGGGCGAGGTTGGGCTCGGCCATCGCCTGAGCCATTATCCCGAACAATTATCGGGCGGCGAGCAGCAGCGCGTGGCGCTGGCGCGCGCCTTTGTCATCGAGCCGAAATTGCTGTTGGCGGATGAGCCGACTGGCAATCTTGACGGTGCCACCGGCCGGATGGTGATCGATCTCATGTTCGATCTTGGCCGCCGGGTCGGCACGACCTTGCTGTTGATCACCCATGATATGAACCTGGCGGCGCGGTGCGACCGCATTGTGCGCATCGCCGATGGGCTGATCGAGCAGCCAAGCCTGGTCTTGTCCGAGCCGGTTTCGTGAACGCCGCGCAAACGGCGTCGCTCGCCTTCCGTTTTGCGCGTCGGGAGCTGAGCGGCGGCATACGGGGGTTCCGGATTTTTCTGCTGTGCTTGACGCTCGGTGTTATGGCGATCGCGGCAGTCGGCTCGCTATCGGATGCGATCGTTGCCGGGCTGAAGCGTGACGCCAAGTCGATTCTGGGCGGCGATATCGATATCAGCCTGACCCAGCAACCGGCCAGTCCGGAGCAATTGGCTTATCTCAGCAGCCATTCGCTGGCGCTGTCCGCCACCCTCGATATGCGCGCCATGGCGATCCAGCCCGATGGCGGCCAGCGTACGCTGATTCAGTTGAAATCGATCGACGGCGCCTATCCGCTTTACGGTGCGCTGAGTTTCGATCCGCCAGCCGATCCTGGTGCCGCCTTCGCCGATTTGGGGGCCGCGATCGAGCCCTCGCTGGCAGCCAGGCTGCATTTGAAGATTGGCGATCAGTTTCGCGTCGGCGATGCGCTTTTGACGGTGCGTGCGCTGATCGATCACGAACCCGACCGCGCGGTCAGCGGCTTTGACTTCGGCCCCCATGTGCTGATCAGTCCGATGACGCTCGCCGCCACCTCCTTGCTACAGCCTGGTAGTCTGGTGACCTATCACTACCGGCTGAAACTGACGCCAGGTGTCGATCTCACCACCTGGCGTTCGGCTATCGACGCTGCCTTTCCGGGGGCAGGATGGCGGGTGCGTGACTATGGTCAGGCCTCGCCCGGCATTCAGAATTTTGTCGAACGGATGGGCCTGTTCCTGACGTTGGTCGGATTGACCACACTGCTGGTTGGCGGTGTCGGCATCGGCAATGCCGTGTCGAGCTATCTCGCAACCAGACAGGTGTCGATCGCGACGCTGAAATGCCTCGGTGCACCAGGGCGGCTGATCTTCGCCACGTATCTGCTGCTGGTCTCGATACTCGCCCTGCTCGGTATTGCCATCGGCATCGTGGCAGGGGCAACCGCACCCTATCTTGCGGGTGGCGTGTTCGGCGATTTGCTGCCGGTGCCGCTGGCGCTCGGGCTCTATCCAGGCGCATTGGCGCAGGCGGCGCTATTCGGCGTTCTGACCATGCTGGCCTTCACGCTGTGGCCGCTCGGCCGCGCCGTCGATGTCAAGGCGGCGAGCCTGTTTCGCGAGGTTGTGGCTGGTGCCCGCGGAAGGCCGCGCCGACCCTATCTGGCCGGCATTGCGGCGGCGGTTATCGCGCTGGCGGCACTCGCCGTGGCCAGTGCCGATCAGCATCGCTTCGCCGCCTATTTCGTGGCCGCGACGGCGGCCAGTTTTGCGATCTTCCGGCTAGTCGGATCGGGACTGATGGCGCTGGCAGGAAAGCTTGGGCGATCGGGCAGTCCCAGGCTCCGCCTCGCCCTCGGCAATCTCTATCGGCCAGGGGCGGCCACGGTCAGCGTGGTGTTGTCGCTCGGTCTCGGCTTGACCGTGCTGGTGGTGGTGGCGACGCTGCAGGGTAATCTGGCCCATGAGGTGGCCGACCGGTTGCCAGCGCAGGCGCCGACCTTCTTCTTCATCGATCTGCAGCCAGGCCAGATCGGCGAATTCGACGAGATACTGAAAGCCATTCCGGGCGTCGGCAAGGTTGAGCAGGTGCCCTCCTTGCGCGGCCGTATCACCAAGATCAACCATATCCAATCCGAACAGGCGAAAGTGGCAGAGGATGCCTCCTGGGCGATCGACAGCGATCGCGGGCTGACCTACGCCGCCCTCGCCCCCGCCGGATCGCATATCGTCGCGGGCGAATGGTGGCCAGCGGATTACAAGGGCCCGCCGCTGATCTCCCTTGATGCCGCCCTCGCCAAGGGTTTTGGCGTGCAAGTCGGCGACACGCTAACGCTGAACGTACTCGGCCGCGATATCGAGGCGAAGATCGGCAATCTGAGGCAGATCGACTGGTCGACGCTCGGCATTAATTTCGCGGTGATCTTCGCACCCGGCACGCTTGAGGCGGCACCCCATACGTTTATCGCGATTGCCCGGACCGATGCGGCGGCGGAGGAGCCGGTATTGCGCCAGGTCACCGACCGGCTGCCCAATGTCTCGGCGATCCGCGTCAAGGATGCGCTGGAGACGGTCAACGGCATTCTGGCGTCGATCGGCGCGGCGGCGCGCGCGGTCGGCGCCTTGTCTTTACTCGCCGGCACGCTGGTGCTGGGCGGCGCCATGGTTGCCTCGCATCACCGCCGCGTGCAGGATGCGGTGATCTTGAAGGTGCTGGGTGCGACCAGGCGCGATATCGTCTCGGCCTTTCTGTTGGAATACGCGTTGCTTGGCTTATCGACGGCAGTTTTGGCGGCGGTGATCGGGTCGATCGCTTCCTGGGCCGTGGTGACGCAGATGATGAAAGCGGAGTGGGCGTTCCTGCCGCTGACGATCGGGGCCACGCTGGTGCTGGCAACGTTGGCGACGATGGCGATGGGGTTGGTGGGAACATGGCGGGCTCTGGGACAAAAAGCGGCACCGCTGTTGCGCAACGCCTGACCGGCTTCTTTCACATCGGCGAACGCGGCTCGACGCCCGGGCGGGAGGTCATCGCCGGCCTGACCACGTTCGGCGCGATGAGCTATATCGTCATCGTCAATCCGGCTATCCTGTCGGCTGCCGGTATGAATTTGCACTCCGTGATCGTCGCCACGGCGTTCGCCTCGATGCTGGGGACGCTGATCATGGCGCTCTGGGCCAATCTGCCGATCGCACTCGCGCCGGGCATGGGGTCGAACGTCATCTTCGCGCAGATCGTCGTGGTAAAGCTCGGCATCCCGTATCAGACGGCACTCACCATGGTGCTGATCGGCGCCGTTTTGTTCCTGATCCTGTCAGTCACAAGGTTTCGCGAAAAGATCGTCGACGGGTTTCCGGTCTCCATCCGCATCGGCATGCAATGCGGCATCGGGCTGCTGATCGCCTATATCGGCCTTAGCAATGCCGGGCTGCTGGTGCATCAGAACGGCCAGGCGGGGTTCGGTGATCTGACGGATCCTGCGATCCTGCTCGCCTTTATCGGCTTGCTTGCGACGCCCATCCTGGTGGCTTTGCGCGTGCCCGCCGCGTTCCTTATTTCGATCGTGGCGATCACTGCGGCCGGGCTGTTTATCCATAGCCATGGGGGGCCTGCCACCACCGTGCTGCCGGACAGCTTTGTCGAACTGCCGGAACTCCCGCGCGAGCTGCTTTTCGCCTTCAATTTCAACGAATTCTTCAGCCATTTTTTCCTGGTTCTGCCGATCACCTTGTATTTCTTCCTGTCCGATTTCTTCTCCGCCACGGCGACGCTGATCGGCGTGACGCGGCGCGGCGGCATCATGGATGCGGACGGCCATATTCCGAACGCGCGCCGGGCTTATGCGGCGGATGGTCTGGCGTCGATCTTCGGTGCGATGCTCGGCACCTCCACGGTGGTCGCCTTCGTTGAATCGGCGACGGGGGTGGAGGCTGGCGGGCGCACCGGGCTGACCGGCGTTGTGGTTGCGGCGTTGTTCGGGACCGCCTTGTTCCTGTGGCCGCTAATCGCCTGCATCCCGCCCCAGGCGACAGCGCCAGCGCTGGTTCTGGTAGGTATTTTGATGATGGAGGGGATCAAGGATCTCGACTTCTCGCGGGTTGAGG
>CAIZEE010000571.1 GCA_903931835.1 uncultured Elstera sp. | reverse complement strand
GGCGCTGGAGCTTGCCGGCGTGTCGACTTCGGGTATCGCGGGGCAGGTGCGGATCAGCGCACTGATGCTCATCTACCTCGCCACTATTCGTCAGTGGCTCGGCGATGATAGCCCCGATCTCGGCGCCACCATGAAAACGCTGGATCAGCAGTTAGCGCGCGCAGAACGCTGGGCCGCTCGGATTCCGTGATCGTTTGAGACGATTATGTTGCACTGCAACATAAGTGTTGATTTATCACGTTGTGCGTGGCTTTATCCGGTGGTGCTATAGAGAGTGCGTACGGACCAAGCCTAGAGTGAGGGTCTGACCCCCGGCTCAATTCGAACCGATCAGACTTAGAAAAAACGCGTTATCCCATTGGAGGAAACCATGGCTACGAAACCGAGCTTCGCCGACAGCGACTTCACCAAGTTGTTCAAAGACTTCAAAATTCCGGGTATCGACTTCACCACGCTGGCGGCAGCGCAACGGCGTAATCTGGAAGCGCTGGTCGCAGCTAATAAGCTCGCGATCGAAGGCGCCCAGGCGATCGGCCGGCGTCAGGCGGAGATCATTCGCCAGACCATCGAGGAGACCGTGGCCGCAGCCCAGAGCGTGCTCGACAAGTCGCCGCCCGAGGAACGTGCGGTGAAGCAGACCGAGCTCGCCAAGCTCGCCTTCGAGAAGTCGCTGAACAACATGCACGAACTGGCCGAGCTGATCGCCAAGTCTAATCGCGAGGCGTTCGACGTCATCAACAAGCGCGTCGCTGAGTCGCTCGACGAGCTCAAGGCCGCGATCGTTAAGCACACGCCGAATAAATAGCGCAACCGTCAATCTCGCGATCGGGTGTCCTGCCTGATCGCGAGTTTCTGAGCCATAGAGTGCGGTCGTTTCAGAGTCCTTCACCCTGAAACGTCAATCGTCCTCTGTTTCAAATACGTAGGGTCTGATCCACGGTTCAATTCGAGCCGAACACCCCTAATCCGGCTGCAGCAGATAGCCCTTGCCGCGCACCGTCTGTAGGTAGCGTGGATATTTGGGGTCAGGCTCAATCTTGCGCCGGAGCCTTGTCACCTGGACATCAATCGTCCGTCCCTGGCCGGGAGAAATGCCGGCGGCCAGCAGGTCGTCGCGAGTCAGCGGCACGCCGGGCCGGGCGGCGAAGACGGCAAGCAATGCTGTCTCCGCCGGCGTCAGATGGATGAAGTCGCGTGCCGAGCGGAGCGATTGACGCTCGATTTCGAAAACCAGTTCGCCCAGCCTGATCTGGCTCGGTCCCGGTTTTTCCGGGGGCTGGGCGGCGCGTTTCAGGATGGCCGCGATCCGCAGCAGCAATTCGCGCGGCTCGAACGGCTTCACCAGATAGTCATCGGCACCACTCTCCAGCCCCTCGATGCGCTGGCTGACCTCACCTCTCGCGGTCAGGAGCAGGATCGGAACGCTGGAGTTCTTTCGCCAATCGCGGGTAAAGGCGACGCCGCTTTCGCCAGGCATCATGACGTCAAGCACGATCAGATCGAAACTCAGCGTCGCGAGCAATTGCCGCGCCGTGGCGGTATCCTTTGCCGTGGTGACGTGAAATCCTTTGGGCGTCAGATATTGCCCCAGCAATTCACGCAGGCGGACATCGTCATCGACTACCAGAATATGCGGCGGCTCTTCGCTCGCAAGGGGTGACACGATGGTCACATCCGGCTCCTGGCGATGTCGATCCAGGCGCGTTGCGATTGGCGGTAATAACGGGGCGCGTGTTTCTGACGCTGGACGATCTCGCCATAAATCGCCTTCGCCTCCGCGAGCTTGCCCTGGCGCGTCAGCAACTCGGCAAAGCGGCAGCGCGCTTCCTCGCCGGGAAAATAGCCGATCAGCGCCTGATATTCCGTCGCCGCCTCGTCATCTCGTCCCGCCCCCTCAAGCGCACGGGCGTACAGCAAATGCGCTTCCGGAGAGGTTAAGGTCGGGTTGGCCTGCTGCAGCCGGTCAAGCAGGGCCAGTGTTGAGTCGAAGCGCCCGAGCTCGAAATTGGCGCTGGCCAGATCATGCAGCAAGCCCGGATCGTCCTGATGCATGCCGGTCGCTGCCTGTTCCAGCAATTCGGCTGCCTCCGCCGCGCGTCCATGGCGCATCAATTCGGCGGCATAGTTGCGGCGATTATCGACCGTGTCGGCCAGCGCGAAATCGTTCTCCGCGCGCTTCAAGGCGCCCAGCCGATCGACCAGCCGCGTGGCCGATCCGGTTGCCTGCCGCGCCGTTCGTGAATTCATCAGATCAGGCAGTATCTCGGCGACGAAATAGGCGAGGCATCCGATCCCGGGCAGGAAGATGAGGACCATGATCCAGATCGTATTGCGTCCCTGCCTGATCACGTGGACGACACAGAATACGAGTGCGATCACGTTTAGGGTGCCGAAGGCGCCGAACGAAAACATGACTCAGTCGCCTTCGGCCAGAATAAAGCTCAGCAGCGGCGCCCAATCGCCGCGCAAATCGGTAGCGCGCGCATTGCGCAGATCGAACAAGCTGACACCGCCGCGCGCGAGTTCCGCATAGAGCGCGCCGTCGCGCAACCGGGCGACGACCTGATGCCCAACCTCGTTCAGGAACCGATCGAGCTCGGCCGCAGCATTGGTGCGCAGGCGCATGCGATTGCCGACGACGGCAACCGGTTTGCGGTTTTTGCGGATCGGCTTCAATTCGTCGAGCTTGCCAAGGAAGCGCGCCGTGGCGCCCTCGTCAAAGGCCGACGGCAGAACCGGCAGGATGACCAGATCGGCCAGGCGCACCAGATCCTCAATATCGCCGATCTTCATCGCGGCCGGCGCATCGATCACCAGCCGCTCGATATCGGGTGCAGAGTCTTTGCGATTTTTGACCCAGTCGAGGCCGGTAATCGGTACGGCCGTCGCAGGGCGTCGCTTCAGCCAATTCAGGCTGCTGCGCTGCGGATCGACATCGGCCAATGCTGTTTTGAAGCCGGCATTGGCGAACGCGCCGGCCAGCCCGGTCGCCAGTGTCGTCTTCCCGCAACCGCCCTTGGTGTTGGCGACGAGCAGTGTAAGCATGGGTGCTCTGTCCTCAGGCTTCTTGTGCAACGGGCGAGGCGGATGCTAATGCAGCGCTCCCGTGCCCGCCAGCATTGTCAGCAGGCAAGCGTGTAAATTGTCAGGACGGTGCTTATCTAGTCGCAAGCGCCGAGGGAACTTCCAAAAACAGGCGCGTGTTGGAAACAGAGAGCAGTCCTGCGGCATGGAGTGATATTGCCGGTTGCCATTGTATCCGACCGCGATTTTTGCCAGCGTTGCGTTGTCGCCTTCGTAGCGCCTTGATCGAGTAGCCCCGAGCCCATGACCGAAATATCTCACCCGGCGACGACCTCGCATGACCATCAGCGCACGCGTCGTGCGCTGATGCTGATGGCGGCCCTTGGTATCGTCTATGGCGATATCGGCACCTCGCCGCTTTACGCGTTCAAGGTGGCTCTGGAGGCGGCCGGATGGGTTGCGGGTGGCGCCCCCCCGGATCTGGTGCTGGGTGTGCTATCGCTGATCTTCTGGTCGCTGGTGATCACGATCTCGGTCAAATATATCGGCTTCGTACTGCGCGCCGATAACGAGGGCGAGGGCGGTATCTTGGCGCTGACCGGCCTGCTCTGCCGCGACCGGATGACGGGCATGGTATTGGTGCTCGGCCTGTTCGGCTCGGCCCTGCTTTATGGCGACGGTGTGATCACGCCCGCGATCTCCGTCCTGTCGGCTTTTGAGGGTTTGGAGACGGCGGCGCCTCAGCTTGAGCATTTCGTCATGCCGCTGACCGTCCTCGTATTGATCGGCTTTTTCCTCATCCAATGTCGGGGCACCGCGCGCATCGCGAGGCTGTTCGGCCCGGTTATGCTGACCTGGTTTGCCACAATCGCCGTGCTGGGAGTGGTCGCTATCGCGCGCCACCCGCATGTTCTGGTGGCGCTCAACCCGGTCTACGCCGTGGATTTCGTAACCAGGTCGAACGGCACGGCGCTTGCCGTCTGTGGAGCGGTTTTTCTGGCGGTGACGGGTGGCGAGGCGCTGTACGCCGATATGGGACATATTGGACGGCTACCGATCGCGCGCGCCTGGGGCATGCTGGTATTACCGGCCCTGTGCCTCAATTATTTTGGTCAGGGCGCGGTGGTGCTCGATAGCCAAACCTTGGTGGACAACCCGTTTTTCTCGCTGGCGCCAAGCTTTCTGGTTATCCCGCTGGTCATTCTGTCCGCCATGGCCACTGTGATTGCCAGCCAGGCGGTCGTCACCGGCGTGTTCTCGTTGACGAAGCAGGCGGTGCAATTGGGCAGCCTACCGCGCATCCGCATCGTGCAGACGTCCGGTGCTGAATACGGCCAAGTCTATATTCCGTCGCTCAATTGGATGCTGGCGATCGCGACTATTCTGCTGACAGTCCTGTTTAAGAACTCCGGCAATTTGGCAGCTGCGTATGGCGTTGCCGTCAGCGCCACGATGACCATCACCACGATCCTGCTTTACCAGACGATGAGGCAGGTCTGGCATTGGAAGGCCTGGCTCGCCTTGCTGGTGGCGGGCGCGTTTCTCACCGTCGACGCATCATTCCTGATCGCCAATCTGACCAAGATTGCGGAGGGCGGCTGGCTGCCCTTGGCGATGGGTGGCGGCGTCTTCTTGATCATGCGCATTTGGGTGCGCGGGACAGACGCCTGCCGGCAGCAGCTTGGACGTTTGGCCGAGCCGTTTGAGAGGTTCCTGGAGCGCCTTGACGATCCCAAGATTGTCCGGCTGCCGGGCTGCGGCGTGTTTCTGACGCGCAATCGGGGCATGGCGCCGCCAATGCTGATCAATCAGGTGAAATGGCATCACGCGCTGAACGAGACGATCATTCTGATGTCATTCGAGGTGCAGCGCGTTCCGCGGATTCATGCGCGCGACCGCGTGACCATCGAGCCGATCGGCAAGGGGATCACCCGGGTTATCGCCAATTACGGGTTCATGCAGACGCCCAACGTCCATGTTGTGATGCGCTGGCTGCCGATGATCACAGGCCTCGATGTCGATCCGAACGAGGCGCTGTATTATTTATGGAACGAGGCGGTCTATCGCGCGCCGGAAGGGTCGGTCATGCCGCCCTTGGGTGTGATGATCTTTGCGTTTCTGCGCCGTAACGCGGCCCGGGCTAGCGATTATTTCGGCCTACCCCAGGAACGGGTGATCGAGGTCGGCATTCACCTCGAAATTTGAACCCCGGCGCTGCTGCCAGCGCCGGGGTTCGGTCGATCCTAGAACATCTGGCGGAACAGCCAGAACAGAATACCTGCCAGCGTGATCGAGGCGGGCAGGGTCAGGATCCAGGCCATTGCAAGACTGCGCATGGTCGCCATTTGCAGGCCGGACTTGTTGGCCGCCATCGTGCCGGCAACGCCGGACGACAACACATGGGTGGTGCTGACCGGTAGGCCGTACATGTCGGCGGCGCCGATCGTGACCATCGCCACCAGCTCGGCCGACGCGCCCTGCGCATAGGTCAGGTGGGTCTTGCCGATCTTCTCGCCAACCGTGACGACGATGCG
>CAIZEE010000570.1 GCA_903931835.1 uncultured Elstera sp. | reverse complement strand
GCCCAGCACGCCCCTGATATCGTCGGAATGAAACCCTTTGCCGGCACTGATATAGAACTCGGTGTCGAACCAGGGGCCGAAGGCGATGTTGCCCTTGGGCTGGAACAAGCCCTGCGACGCGGTGCCGCCCACGCCGCCCGGCAACACGCTGGTGTCGTGGCCCCAGGAAAACTCCTCACGCACTCCGATTGTGCTGCGCAGCCAGGGCAGCCAATGGGTCGTGTTGCTGATATAGGGGGCGACATCGTTGAGCTGGATCTGGTCGGCCGCACAGGCATACAGCCCGACCGAGTAATCGCCGTTGCCGTCGTTGCAATACGGCAGCACCACCCGGTTGACCGTGTGCCGGCGATCGACATAGACGCTGTCATAGCGATCCTGCAGGCCGATCACCGTGTCGGATTGGATGCCAGCGACGCTTAGGCCTTTGGTGAAGGCGACACCGCCGCCCAGCGTGGTCCGCGTCTCGTCCTGTTGCTCCTGGTCGCCATTGACCGGATCGTTCAGGAAATGGGTGAAATCGTTCCACAGCACCATCGTGCTGTGAATGACATAGGCGTTGGTGGCGAGCGACCAGTCATCGCCCTCCACGCCGTAATGGCCGGACAGGCTGATGCGTTCCGACCGGCTGCCGTCGCTCGGATCAAGCGTGCCGTAGCGCCCGATCAAGCCGTCCTCGATCGCCCGCAACGGCTGGTCGGTGTTATTGCGGCCTTGGCCCTTGTAGACCATCGCCGTGACGCTGTAGCCGTCCAGGTCGGTGCCTTTGCTGAAGCGTGTCGCAAGATCGATTTTCCGGTAATTCTCCGGATGGTCGTAGGGCCCGTCGAGATGGCTGAGATCAACGGCGCCCAGCAGGTTTGACCCGTCATCGAAATGCGCCGTGCCGCCACCGAAGACATCCTCATCGCCCAGCGTGCCGATACTGGTCGAGACCTGATTGGGCAAATCGTCCAGCAGCCGCATATGGGCTGATCCAACGGCGCCGAAATCGCCGATATCGGCGTAATACGGCCCCTTTGTGTAGCTCAGACCGCCCAAAAGCTGCGGCAACACGAAATTCAGGTCGGAATAGCCCTGTCCATGGGCGTTGCTCGGGCGGTTGATCGGCATATCGTCGACGAAATCGGCGAAATCGATGCCGTGATCGAGGTTTTCACCGCGCAAGAGGTATTGATTGGCCTTGCCCTCGCCTGAATGCACGGTGACGACCAGGCCCGGCACCGTCTCCAACAACTGGCCGACGCGGTAGACCGGGCGCAGGGTGAGTTCTTCCTGCGTCACCTCGCCCTGGCTGGCGCTGTCGGCGGTGCCGATCAGATCGGCGCGCGATGTGGTGATGACGATCTGGCCGGGGCCGGTAGCTTGGGTTTCCTGCGCGTTACAAACATTCGCCAGCGCCCCAGCCATGAAAAGCCCAAGCGCTAAGACTGAAACGAGTTTCAGCATTGCCAACATCACTCCGTCCCACGCACCCACCGTGCGGGGAATGAGGCAGACGAAGAGAGGCAATCAGGATCGCGACCAAACCGATCCCGCCGCCCTCCGCAGCCGGTTGCTATGATGAAAGGCAGGTCTCCTGGCTCGCGGGTCGAGGTCTAAACTCCGCCTTCCCGGTTTCCCAGTGGCATTGGATGGAGTGAAGACTCACCGCTCACAGTTGCGGGGGCAGCCTCGGATCGGGCCCCTATTGGGTCGTCCCTACCGTGTTCCCTTTTGATCCAGCGGATTTAGCCCGCTTAGAACCCTTCGGGGGTTAAGAGACGCGATGGCGGGTGGGGTTGTCCAGGGGGAATTGGAGTTCAGATAGCAAACACACCGCTCCGCGACGGCCAGTCGGTGATCCGCTAAGCTAGGCTTATCTGTTGCCCGGGTCCAAAGATGCGCGCGACTTCGACGTCGCCTGCGGTCCGATTGTTGTCCGTGTCCGGCGAAACCTCGTAGACAATCACGTATCCTTCAGCGACTCGTTCGCGGAACGGCGGATAATCGCCAATAGGCCAAGTGCATGGCATCGCTCGCAAATCTGTGATCGCCTTGCGAAGCCGGACATAACGCTCACGAGCAGATCGG
>CAIZEE010000569.1 GCA_903931835.1 uncultured Elstera sp. | reverse complement strand
GCGGACATGGCCGATCAGCCGCTCGCACGCGACGGTTGGAATGACCGCCTTGCTGGTGCGTTCAAACAGCGACAGCCCCAGCAGCTCCTCCAGCTTGCGCAGCTGGATCGACAGGGTTGGCTGGCTGATGCCGCAGGCCTCGGCGGCGCGGCCGAAATGCTGATGCTCCGCCACGGCCAGCAGGTAACGCAGATCGCGGAGATTCATCTCATAGCTTCTATCTATCACATCGATTGAGTTGGCGGGATTGCCTCTATCATCGGGAGTCGGTTACTCAAGTGCAAGTCCTGTCACCCAAGCGCGATATGATCTGACCAACCCCACGCTCAACAATGGAGGAAATCATGGACGGAAATGATACACCGACAGCCGGCAAATGCCCGGTGGCTCATGGCGGCGCAGGTAGCCGGTCGAACCGGGATTGGTGGCCGAACCAGCTCAACGTCAAAATGCTGCACCAGAATTCGCCGGCATCCGACCCGATGGGCAAGGATTTCAACTATGCCGAGGAATTCAAGAAGCTCGATCTGGCGGCGGTGAAGCGCGACCTCTACGCGCTGATGACCGACTCGCAGGATTGGTGGCCGGCCGATTACGGGCATTACGGGCCGTTTTTCATCCGCATGGCCTGGCACAGCGCCGGCACTTATCGCACAGCCGATGGCCGCGGCGGCGCCTCGTCCGGCACGCAGCGTTTCGCGCCGCTTAATAGCTGGCCGGATAATGTCAATCTGGACAAGGCGCGCCGGCTGCTTTGGCCGATCAAGCAGAAATACGGCAACAAGATCTCCTGGGCCGATCTGATGATCCTGACCGGCAATTGCGCGCTCGAATCGATGGGCTTCAAGACCTTCGGTTTTGCCGGCGGCCGCGCCGATGTCTGGGAACCTGAGGAGGATATTCATTGGGGCAGCGAGGATGTCTGGCTCGGCGACACGACGCGTTATAGCGGCGAACGTGAACTCGCCAAGCCGCTCGCCGCTGTGCAGATGGGCCTGATCTATGTCAACCCGGAAGGGCCGGCCGGCAAGCCGGACCCGCTGGCCTCGGCCCGCGACATTCGCGAAACCTTCGCCCGCATGGCGATGAACGATGAGGAAACCGTGGCGTTGATCGCCGGCGGTCATACCTTCGGCAAGGCGCATGGTGCGGCACCCGCGACGCATGTCGGTGCTGAGCCGGAAGGGGCCAGCATCGCCGAACAGGGCCTTGGCTGGACCAACAGCTTTGAGACCGGCATCGGCGTCCATGCGATCGGCAGCGGCCTCGAAGGTGCCTGGACGGCGCATCCGGCGGAATGGGACAACGCATTCTTCGACAATCTGTTCGCCTATGACTGGGAGCTGACCAAAAGCCCGGCCGGCGCGTGGCAATGGACGCCCAAGAATGGCGGCGGTGCCGGCACGGTGCCGGATGCGCATGACCCTTCCAAGCACCATGCGCCGATGATGCTGACGACCGATCTGGCGCTGCGCTTCGATCCGATCTACGGCCCGATCTCCAAGCGCTTCCACGAGAACCCGGCCGAGTTCGCCGATGCGTTTGCGAGAGCCTGGTTCAAGCTGACCCATCGCGACATGGGCCCACGCGTTC
>CAIZEE010000568.1 GCA_903931835.1 uncultured Elstera sp. | reverse complement strand
TACATTCGTGCGCATGTTCGACCGCCCATTGCCGAACAAAGGCTTGCCCCTCGCCCGACACATCGCAGTATGGCTCGATGAAGCAAGCCAGGATACTCCCCCCGGCGTCACGCGCGACCCGCTCGCCGTTCACAGCGATCGCCTCGCCGCGTGGGAACGCCAGACCCTGCCCCTCACCCCCCTGCCCCGCCTTATCGCCGGTGCCGACCTCGCCGCCGCTTTTGCGCGGATCGAACCACTGGCGCACGGCAACCCGGTGGCCGGCGTGATCATTGCCGAGCGATACTGCCTGCCCGGCGCGCCACTCTCCGCAGGCGGCATCGCCGCGATTGGCCTCAAATCGCGCCAGATCCCCTGGCGCGCGCTCGTGCAGGGCCTGGCCGAATTGGAGTATGACGACATCTCCGAGCATGCGCGCGATGAGCGCTGCCGGCTCGCATGGCTGGAAGGGCTCGGCGCCGGAGCGAACACGGTGATCGCTTACGACAAACGCCTGCGCCTCTGGCTTGTACGCCTCGAAGAAATTAGCAAAACCTTGCGCAAATCCTCGCATTTGCGCGATGTCGCGCTGTTGGCAGGCCGAGGCCATTCCATCACCGTCAGCCGCGCCGCCAAAGCGCTGGGCCTCTCCCGTCAGGCCACAACCAGGCTCGTTGCCAAAGCCTGCGAGCGGCATCTCTTGCGCGAAATGACCTATGGGGGTTCATTTAGGCGGTATGTTATTGCGGCCTGACGCACGCCGCACCGCCAACTTCGCGATAGCAAGGTCAAGCCGTGTGACCGTCGGTCGGGCAAATCCCCAACAAGCGGGGTCGAACGGTTCGCTGATGCGTGCGGGGTAGTGCGCCCGTTCTGCCCGCTCTGCATAGTCGCGGGCGACAACGAGACTTTCGAGCGCATCGTCCCGGCACCGTCGGCGGCGGCATTCCTCTTCGAGGGCTTGGCGGGCTCTATCACGCCAGTCAGTCGCGTTGAAACCAGCGCTCGCCAGATGGCGGAATGGGCCCAGGCGCCGTTCCACCACGCCCAGCTTGCGGTATTGTTTGCGCAGGTCATGGCGATGGACTTTGCAAATCGCTGCTTCAAGCCTCGGTAATGTCACTCTATCTCCATCTGACGGAAACACGGGCGGCTTGGTCCCCAGACAACCGGGCAGCGCAAACGTTGCGGCAAACCGGCGAAGCATCTGGCGATCATGACTATGCGCATTCGCGAGCAAGAGAGTTCGGGCCGCCACGAGATGGAGACGGTTTTCGCTGAACTCGTCCAGGTACGCATCGAGTTCGGCCAATGGACGTTCCGTGGGTCCCTGGCCCAGCAGTTTCCTGGTCGCCTGATGGTTCGCCAACAGCCGGGCTTCGGAGTATTCAAACATGTCGAACGCCTGCGCAGCGCCGCGAGCCAGACGGCGCAGCCTCGCAATGTCCATGGAGCCATCGTCGCCACGCCGGACGCCGCCGAGATCAACCAGCAGCGCATCGTGAACGCGGCAATACCAGCTTTGCCTGAGCACCCATTCGCGCAAGATCAGCGCAGGTTTGCCTATGCCAAGGCGATCAAGCCAACATTGCGCGCAGCCATATTGGCGTGACCGGCGCGGCAACAGACATTCAGCCCTGGCAGGAATGAATGTCGCCCAGATGAGGGACGCATCGCATTCGACTGCCCAAGCCAACCGCTCGACGACAGGCGCTGCCACTCTGCGCGTATTGTCACCTTCGCCCCCGGCAAGGTCGATCCGGGCGAGATTGGCCTCCAAGCCGAGAAATTCGAACAAATAGCTGGGACTTGCCTCGTGCTGTGCGGCAAGACGATCGAGCCAGGAATCGAAAAACTCCTCGTCTTGCGGCAAGACCCGATAGGCCAGCGGCGCAGACTCTTTCTTCCACTCTTGCGACTTCACCGATCAATGTAGGACGGGAACAGCTTTGCAGCCTCGTAAACGTCTGAGAATTCGACACGTTGCCGGCCATGGATGTCCTTGGCAACGCGGTAGCTCCAGCGGAGCAGCCGTTTGAAGTTGCCCGTCACGCCATGGCTGTGTCGCCAGATGAATTCGGCAATTTCAGGTTCGGCAAAGCGGTCCGGTTCGATCAAGCCGATGCCGCGAGCAAGGGCCCGGATCAGTTGTTGCGACGGCTCACCCGGCGGCCAGGGTGTCAGGCGCAAGATGATGGACCGATAGGCCAGTTCCACATCATCGCTGAAGATGTCGGCAGCGACATCGAGCCCCGCTACCACCATATGGACGTTGCCCTCGCTCATCAAAAACCGGAACGAATCCAGCGCATCGCGCCGGGCCCGCCCGCTCGCCGTCAGAACGGCATGCACATTGTCCACAGCGACCAGCCTGGTGGCCTGTTTGCCCAGCAATTCTGCCACCTTGAGATCGGCAATCTGGTGCGTTCGCTTGGTCAGCGGCCAACCCTGTTTCCACAACAGCGCCAGATTGATCCGCAGCGAGGTCGGATGCGAGGGAACAACCGCGCGCAGCATGGGAATGTACCGTGCTTCGCCCCAGTCTGACGGCTCGGGATAGGCGAGCTCGATCCGGCGCTGCACTTCCTTGAGGATCGACGTCTTGCCCATGCCGGACTGACCGACCAAAACAACGCAAGTCGGCCGATCGTCCGGATCTTCGTCGGCAAGCCCGACCAGCGTGTTCACATGCCGCCGCGCTTCGTCGAAATCGATCCAGAACGCTTGTCGCAGCGAACCTGGAGCGCGCGGATGCGTTATGGGGTGATCGGCTTGAGCCATTCCACCTCCTCCAATTCGTCAATCGGAAGCCAGTTCGCCTTGGGCTTTTCGCTGTCTGTTTTCGGCACAAGTCCATGCGAAGTGCCCTCGCGTTCAAGCCGCTTGCGAGCCTGCCTCTGCTCTCTCGTGCGAATTTTCGCATCGAGCACTTCTTTGCGATTGGCATGCACAAGTCGGGCGATCTCCGCTTGGCCGCCAGCCTGCTGATAAGCGCGTCCTTGCTCTCGCAGCGCCGCAGCGGCCGCCTTCCATTCCGCCCTTGTGACATCAGGGATGGTCCCGATAATGTTCGCCGCAACCAGCATGCCATCAATCTCGGGGTAAACCGTCCCGATGGTTTGGTCATCGACATGAACGGTGATTATCAACCCAATTCGCGACGCGAAGCTCGTATGCCAGTAGCGGCAATTATCGAGCAAAATGCCGCGGGCGCGTACGGTCCGTTCGTGCCAGGGTAGAAATCGGCGCGTCAGCTGCTCAACATCCAGCCCAGGTGGAACAAGCCCGCCATGCCCCCTCACGCCTTCCGTCCACATCTGTGCTGGGGCAATTTTTCCAAGCCCCTCATGAGGACTGTGGTGGTAAATGCAGATTTCCCTGATCAACCAGCGCTCAAACTCTTCCAGCGTCATGGCAGAGCCCTGCTCGGGATCATGGCCGTCTCGCTTGGTTACGTCGCCACCCGTTGCGCCCGGAAGCAAAAGCATCTTGTCCGACATGGTGCCGATCAGACGCTCGATATGTCCACCAAGGTGCGAGGGGCCGCGAACGCGAACGTCCGGATCGATCCCGTAGGCGTGGCAAGCGCTCCTGAATGCTTCCGACCGATGCGCTGAGGCAAAATCAGCATGTAACCGCTTGAAAAACCCGTGCATTGGATAGTCTGTCGACAAACCAAGGCTGGCTAGCAACGGTTGCTTGGGCAGAAGTGCGTTCACGACCGCGCGTCCGCAGCGGGCTATGGAGGGATCACCGTAGCTGACATAGAAGCCAAGAATACAGCGGCTCCAGATGTCGATGAGAAACGTCACCCATGGCCGCCCGAGCGTCACGCGATGCCCGCTAGCCACGAGCATCACATTGGCCGGCGAATGGTCCATTTGCACAACGTCCAACAGACCCTCGCTAACATATTCACCAGGATGGGGCTCGTGTGCCGTTCGCCGCTTTGATCCCATTGTCATGCGCGCCAACTGCGGCGAGCTGATTTCACCAATCATTCTCTCGATGGTGCGTGTGCTGGGCACATCGGCGACGTCGAGTTTATAGTCACCGTTGTCGGCGATCAGCAGGCTGCGGATCTGGTTTGCGGCTGCCCTGACACTTGGCGGCGGTTTGCGCAGGAAAATCTCCTCGATCTCTTTGTCGATGATCGAGAGGATATTCGGCGCTGCGTGCTTTTTGCCGGGTTTAGGCCCCTTTGGGAGCGAGGCGAGGCTTTCCGCTATCGGCGACACGCGAAACTGCCGGGCAAGTTGGCGTATTCGCCGAGTTCCCAGCCCCGTCTCCGTCGAAATGGCCGCCACTGCGACGGCGGTCAAAGGCGCCTCCAGCGGAACGTGCCTGCGAAAGACCGGATACAACCCCGCCCCAACCTTCAAGGCCGCCGCGCTGGGCTTGGCTGTTCGGAGCGGTTTTCGTTCAAGCACGGGACGACTCCGATCGGCCAGATAGCCATATCAGTGTCGTCTTTTTTGGCGCGACTGGGAACCTAGAATTTGGCTACGCCAATGATGTTTGCACTGGGAAGGCCATATTATGACTTCTTATCGCATAGTTAGTGCTAATGTCGCGCTCTTTGGTACGTGACAGGGGCCTTAGAGCGCGAAAATACGGCGTCCGATAGGTAAGGGGGCCGAGACCTCGGCAACACGCTCTACGGGATTCTG
>CAIZEE010000567.1 GCA_903931835.1 uncultured Elstera sp. | reverse complement strand
ATATCAGCAACCTCAAAATCACCACGCGCAGCCTCGATTTCTTCGAGGTGATGATCGATGTCGAGGTCAAGGACCTGCGCCATCTGACCAATATCATCGCCGCCTTGCGCGCCACGCCTGCGATCAATTCGGTCGATCGGGCGCGCGGTTAGCGCCATGATGGTGTCATTGTGATTCTGGGCGTGGGCAACGATCTGGTCGATATCAGGCGGATCGAACGGTCGCTGGAACGCTTCGGCGACAAGTTCATCAACCGCGTCTTCACCGATATCGAGCGCGCCAAGGCCGAACGACGGGTCAATCGCGCCTGGACCTATGCCAAGCGGTTCGCCGCCAAGGAGGCTTGCGCCAAGGCGCTGGGCACCGGTTTCGCGCAGGGCGTGTTCATGCGTGATCTGGGCGTGGTCAACCTGCCGGGCGGCAAGCCTACTTTGGCGTTGACCGGCGGCGCTGCCAGGCGCCTCGCGGCAATCACGCCGGAAGGCAAGACCGCGCAGATCGATCTGACCCTGACCGACGAGTACCCGCTGGCCCAGGCCATTGTCATCATCTCGGCGGTCTGAGAGCTCGTCTTGGTCATTACCAGCATACCAACGCCGGTTCAGGTTCCGGGTGCGGGACGCGGCATCTTGTTCGCGCTCGCCTCCATGTTCGCCTTCGCGATCTTGGATGCAGCGGTTAAGCTGCTGCTGAATCAGGGTTTCCCGACGATCGAGCTGGTTTTCTTCCGCGGCTTCTTCGGCCTCATCCCGTTGATGATCGTGGTTGCGCGCCAGGGCAACTGGGCGCAATTGAAGACCAAGCGGCCGTTCGCGCATCTGGGGCGCTCGGTCTGCGGCGTGCTGTCGGTGACCTTGTTCTTCTACGCCTTTCGTACGATGAAATATGCCGATGTGGTGGCGTTGAGCTTCTCCGCTCCGCTCTTCGTGACGGCGTTGTCCGTGCCGTTTCTGGGCGAGAAGGTCGGGCCGCGTCGCTGGGCCGCCGTTGCGGTCGGCTTCATCGGCGTGCTTCTGATGGTGCAGCCTGGGCCGGACATGCTGGCCCATCCGATGAGCCTCGTCGTTCTGTTGAGCGCGGTGCTCTATTCCTTCGCGATTTTGCAGATCCGCGCGCTGGGGTCGTCGGAACCGAGCGTCACCATCGTCTTCTATTTCACGGTTTTCGCGGTGCTGACCACCAGCATCCTCCTGCCATTCGATTTCAAGACGCCGGACGATTGGCGTCAGATGGCGCTGCTGCTGCTGGTCGGGTTGAGCGGCGGGTCGGCGCAGATCCTGATGACCCAGGCCTATCGCCACGCGCCGGCAGCGGTCATCGCCTCGTTCGATTATTCGATCATGGTCTGGGCGGTGGCGCTGGGATATCTGCTGTTCGACGAAATCCCCGGCTGGGATATCGTCATTGGCGCCGTGGTGGTTGCGGCGAGCGGCATGTATATCGCCTACCGGGAAACCAGACGGCGGAGCCAGACGAACTGAAAACGCTTGCCAGTCTCGGCGCCAACTGGCTTAAGAACATCGGGCCGGCCGCCAAGTTTGAGTCCGCCGGCCGGGTCCCGCATATTGATTACGAGCAGTGCCGGTAGCACCTCATCGGTTTTGAGTTCCAGGAAAGTCGTGAAGTATGCCAGAGGATCGCACCACCCGGACGCAGCCGATGACGCAGTCCAAGACCGGCAGCCTGGTCGAGACCGCCAAGACGCTGATCATCGCGGTGCTGATCGCCGTCGGTATTCGGACCGTCGCTTTTGAGCCGTTTTTCATCCCGTCGGGCTCGATGATCCCCAGCCTGCTGATCGGCGATTATCTGTTCGTCGCCAAATATTCCTATGGCTATAGCCGCTATTCATTGCCCTTTGGCCTTGATCTGTTTTCCGGGCGGATTTTCGCCCGCGCTCCGCAGCGCGGCGATGTCGTCGTTTTCAAATGGCCGGGCGATACCGGGACCAATTACATCAAGCGGCTGATCGGGCTGCCGGGCGATACGATCGAGGTGCGCGACGCAAATCTCTATATCAACGGTACGCTGGTCCCGCGCGTCGCCGTACCGGGACCGCAGGGCCGCACCTATGACGAGCAGCAGCGCTCGATCATGCAGAGCTATATCGAGACCTTGCCGAACGGCAAACAGCACACGATCCAGCACGCTGTCGACCGGCCGCTGAACGAGAGTTTCCCCGAATGCCCGGCACCGGAGGAACGCTGTGCCTATACCGTGCCGGATGGCATGTATTTCATGATGGGCGACAATCGGGATAATTCGTCCGACAGCCGGGTGCCGGTCGATATGGGTGGTGTTGGCCCGCTACCGGCGGTCAATCTGGTCGGGCGCGCCGAGTTCATCTTCTTCTCAACGGATGGCAGTGCCGCTCTATGGGAGCCATGGAAATGGCCGTTCGCCGTGCGTTATTCTCGACTGTTCAACGGCATCAAGTGATGGCGAAGATCGACAAGTCCGGCATCGTCGAAGTCGGCAAGACGATTACCTTTGCGCTGATCTTTGCGACGCTCATTCGGACCGCCGCTTTCGGCAATTTCTACATCCCGTCGAGTTCGATGGTACCCAATCTGCTGGTCGGCGACCGGCTGTTCGTCTCCAAATTCGCCTATGGCTATAGCCGCTACTCGCTACCCTTCGGCCTCAATCTGTTTTCCGGGCGGATTTTGGCGCGAGCACCAGTACGCGGCGACGTGATTGTCTTCAAATGGCCGGGCGATAATGACACCGACTACATCAAGCGGTTGATCGGCCTGCCGGGCGATCAGATCGAGGTTCGCGACGAGCAGCTCTATATCAACGGCACGGTGGTGCCACGCGTGGCGGTACCCGATGGCCGCCATTATGATGCCGAGCTGGGGGCGACCGTGCAGACCTATATCGAGACGCTGCCGGGCGGCAAATCGCATACCATCCAGCTGGCGGTCGACCGGCCAAACAACCAGAATTTCCCGCGCTGTCCGGCCGATGAACAGCGCTGCGCCTATACCGTGCCGATGGGCAATTATTTCATGATGGGCGATAATCGCGACAATTCCGCCGATAGCCGGGTGCCGGTTGGCCAGGGCGGTGTCGGTGCGCTGCCGGCGGCCAATCTGGTTGGCCGTGCGGAGATCGTCTATTTCTCGTCCGATGGCGCTGCCGAGCTCTGGGAGCCTTGGAAATGGCCGGTGGCGATACGCTACGCGCGGCTGTTCGATGTCATCCAGTAACCGGCATCCGGTCCGCGAAGAGGTGAGAGCCAGCCAGGCGGAATACTTGGCGGATGTGCCCCATGCCAGGGGCTTGGCCGAAACAGTCAAGGGCGTGTTCGGCGCGCTGATCATCGCCGTCGTCGCCAATACCCTGATCTTCAAGCCCTATTTCATCCCATCGCGATCGATGATGCCGAGCCTCGAAATCGGCGACTATCTGCTCGTTACCAAATACCCCTATGGCTATAGCCGGTATTCGCTGCCCTTCGACGCCAATCTGTTCAGCGGCCGAGTATTTGCCCGCCAACCCAAACGCGGCGACGTGGTGGTCTTCAAATCGCCCGTTGATCAGCAGACCAATGTCATCAAGCGGCTGATCGGCCTGCCGGGCGACACGATCGAGCTGCGCGCGGAAAGCCTGTTCATCAACGGCAAATTGGTTGACCGCACGCTGATCCCCGGAAGTCGCGGCTTTGACGCGCAGCTTCAATCGGTCGTCGAGACCTATATCGAAACGCTGCCGGGCGGCGTTTCGCACCAGATTCAGCAGGCACTCGACAAGCCGCTCAATCAGAATTTCCCGCAATGCGCAGGCCAGATCGAACGCTGCGCCTACACGGTTCCGGCCGGTTATTATTTCGTCATGGGCGATAATCGCGACAACTCGTTGGATAGCCGCGTGCCGGTCTCGGCGGGCGGTGTCGGCGCCTTGGCGGAGATCAATCTGATCGGCCGGGCGGATCTGATTTTCTTCTCCAGCGACGGTACGGCTGCGCGCTGGCAACCCTGGACCTGGTTTTCCGCGATCCGGTTTTCGCGTTTATTCGAGCGCGTGCCGTGAGCGATCTGGCAGAGCTGCAGGACAAGCTCGGCCATCGCTTCGCCAGGCCCGATCTCTTATCCCGCGCCCTTCTCCACGCCAGTGCGGCCAAGCGCGGCGATCGCGGCAATGAGCGGCTGGAGTTTCTGGGCGACCGGGTGCTGGGCCTGATCGTCGCTGAACGCTTGGTTGAGCGGTTCGCTGGCGAGGCCGAGGGGAAATTGGCGCAGCGCCAGGCGCATCTGGTCGATGAGACGACGCTCGCCGGCATCGCGACATCGCTCGATCTCGGGCGGTTCCTGACGCTTGCCAAGGGCGATGAGGGATCGGGCAACCGGCAAAATCCGGGCGTGCTGGCCGACGCGCTGGAGGCTGTGATCGCCGCCCTCTATCTCGAGGGCGGGTTGGAGCTTGCCCGGTGTTTCATTTTGACCCACTGGCAGACGCTGATCGACAGCCCGGTTGAGGCGCCGCGCGACGCCAAATCGACTTTGCAGGAATGGGCGATGGCGCGCGGGCTCAACCTGCCGCATTATCGCATCGTCCGCCATGACGGGCCGGCGCATCGCCCGGTCTTTGAAATCGCAGTCGAGATCGCCGGCCAGGACCCGGTTTCGGCTGAGGGCAGCTCCAAGCGTCTGGCTGAACACGCGGCCGCAGCGAAGCTGCTGGAACAATTGAACAGGCAAGCATAATGACGAATGAGACTACGCGTTGCGGCTTTGTCGCATTGGTCGGCGTTCCCAATGCCGGCAAATCGACCTTGCTGAACCAATTGGTCGGCCAGAAGGTCTCGATCGTCTCGCCCAAGGTGCAGACGACGCGTACCCGTGTGCTGGGCCTGGTGATCGAGGGGGTGACGCAGATCGTGTTTGTCGACACGCCCGGCATTTTTTCGACACCCAAACGCCGGTTGGAACGCGCCATGGTGGCGGCTGCCTGGTCCGGTGCCGCCGATGCCGATGCGGTGGTGGTATTGGTCGATGCCGAGAAGGGCTTCGACAAGGAGTCGCAAGGCCTGGTGGCGGCGCTGAAGGAAACCGGCCGCACGCTGATCCTGGCGCTCAACAAGATCGATCTGGTCCGCCGCGATAGTTTGCTGGCGCTGGCCGCCGAGATCAACGAGGCCGCGATATTCGAATCGACCTTCATGGTCTCAGCGTCGAAGGGCCACGGCGTCGCCGATCTCATGGGCCATCTGGCGAAGATGATGCCGGAAGGTCATTGGGCCTATCCGGAAGACCAATTGGCCGACATGCCGATGCGCCTGCTCGCCGCCGAGCTGACGCGTGAACAGCTCTTCCTGAAACTCTTTGACGAGTTGCCCTATAGCCTGATGGTAGAGACCGATACCTGGCAGGAATTCGATAATGGCAGCGTCCGCATTGAGCAATCGATCACGGTGCAGCGTGAAAGCCAGCGCGCCATCATCCTCGGCAAAGGCGGCCAGAAAATCCGCAAGATCGGCGAGGCCGCGCGCGCCGAAATCGGCAAATCGCTCGAGCGCACCGTGCATCTCTTCCTGCATGTGAAAGTGCGCGAAGACTGGGTCGACGACCCCGCCCGTTTCCGCGCCATCGGCCTTGAGTATGATAGCTAAATTTTCCCCCGCCTCACCCAGCCTCTCCGCCCCCGAGTGCGGAGAGGAGTCTCTGTAGCAGGCGATGATGCGCTCAATTCATT
>CAIZEE010000566.1 GCA_903931835.1 uncultured Elstera sp. | reverse complement strand
TGCTCATCAGACTCGACTGAGGCAGCAATCAGCGCGGCCTGAATGACCAGCGTCTCGTGGCGCGTCCTGATCCAGTCATAGCTGATCCGTGGCCCGAATCGCGCGGCCCAAGTGCGCGCATCCACTGCCGCCAGAGTGAACCCTGGCTCGCCATTACTGTAAGATGATTCAAAGCCCAGGGTCAGGCCGGGAACGAAGATCGGTTGGGCGTATTTAATCGTGACCGAGCGGGTTTCCTTCAAATCGGATGAGACTGAAGAACCAAGCGTTATTCGCTCCGCCTCCCCCAGCGCATCGTTCGAAGCAACCTCGCCGTAAAGGCTCCAGCGACCCGAATAGGGCGAGCCGCGGTTGCTGAGCAAAGCATAGGCGTCGATCGGGGTTTCTTTGACCGTCATGATTAGATCAGCCGCGCCGGGATCAATCCCGGGGCGGATTGTCCCGGTAGCAGAGACGCCGGCCAATTGGTTGGTCATCAGAAGTAAGCGTTCTAGCGTCTCAATCCGCGTTGGACGCTCAGCGATAAGCGGATCCGCGAGCGCTTTTATTGCGTCGCGTGCGGCCTGCTCGCCACCCTCGATGACCACGTTCTTGACGAAACCTTCGACGACTTGGATGCGAAGGCTCGTTCCGCCGACCCTCTGCGCCGGAACGAAGCACCGCGTGAGGACAAAACCGGCATCGCGATATTTGGCCCCGATCGCATCCGCGACCAAAGTGAGATCGTGTATAGTGATCGCGTGATTGAGGACGGGATTGATCAGCGACTGGACCGCATCCGGCGCATAAACGGTCATGCCCTCGACGATTATCTGGCTTACCTCGAATTCGATATCATCTACCGCTCGATGCGAGGGGGTGCGCTGGGGCGCGGGTATCGACAACTCCAGATCAGGAGCCGGCGTAAAATCAAAGGGAATCCTATCGGGTGGTCGCCCAGGTTCCGCTTGGCTTGGCAATCGAGGCGGAGTGACCTGCGCTAGTACTGGACCGATAACTGCAAATACGGCGATCAAGCCCAGAAACAACAAGCCACCGGACCGTCGCCCTAGGAAAAGTGAATTAGTTATTTTGACTAAATCTGTCAGTTGAGGCTTCCCCGCTCGGCGATAGGGGCATTACATCACAATCACTTATCGTCACAAAAATAAATCGCCCTCTTTGAGCATTTTTTAAAAATGAACTATCACCTTAGCTGCAACGAGTGAAGCGCGTGTCCGGCAATATGAACCAAGTTTCAAGGGATCGGAACTGGCTCACCATGAAGGGCGGAGTGTCAATCGGCTTCTGGCCCAGGCCGGTCGCGTCCGCCCCGGGGCTATTCGCCGGAAGCTCCTACAAGTGTGAGCGCAGCAGCAAGTTAAGTTGGTTGCGTGCCCCCGCAACCAACCAAAACAAGCACTTAGACAACACCGCGCGCCGCTCTTGCTCCACAGAGTAAGCGCAGCGTAAGCAGCTGTGCTTACCAAACTCGCGTCGATCGGGTAGGCTAACAAGCGCCAGGGCCAAAACGCTTCGCACGTCGATATGGCGGTATAACCTCGACAGCAAAGAGTTTGGCGAATCGGTCGTGGAGGTTAGGCAGTTTGCCGGCTGAGCCAGACGGTCAGCAAATTCGGGGAAGCTGTTCGCCGGCGAGCCAGTCCACGATCCGCCCACCGCCAAAGGCAGTGGTCATTTGCACGAAGCATTGCTCGTCGGCTGTTACTTCGCCGATGACGACGGCGTCGCGGCCGAGGGGATGCGCCTGCATCGCCGCAACAACACTGTCCGCCGCTTCTGGTGCCACGATGGCTATGAGCTTGCCCTCATTGGCGACATAGAGCGGATCCAGCCCGAGTAGTTCGCAGGCGGCGGCAACCTCTGCCTTGACCGGAATCAGGTCCTCACGGATCAGGAAACCGGCTCCCGATTGCTGGGCGATCTCATTAAGCGCGGCGGCCAAGCCACCGCGCGTCGGATCCCGCATAACCCGAAGCGATTGAGGCGCCACAACAAGCATTTCGGCGACCAACCCATGCAGAGCGGCGCTATCCGACAGAAGGTCGGTTTCGAAACCGAGATTGTTCCGCTTCGACATCACGGCCACGCCATGATCGCCGACCGACCCGGAGAGAATGACCAGATCACCTGGTTGGGCGCGATCGGCCGAAAGGTGGAGACCTGGCGGAACCAACCCGATGCCCGTTGTGGTGATGAATACGCCGTCACCTTTGCCGCGCTCCACCACCTTGGTATCGCCCGTTACGATCGCCACCCCCGCCTCGCGCGCGGCACGCGCCATGCTCTGCGCAATCCGCTGCAGGTCGCACAGCGGGAACCCCTCCTCAATGATATACCCGGCGGCGAGATGCAGAGGTTGGGCGCCAGCCATGGCGATGTCATTGATGGTGCCGTGGACGGCAAGCGACCCGATGTCGCCGCCCGGGAAGAACAGTGGCGAGATCACATAGCCGTCGGTCGATATGACCATACGGCCAGCCGGCAAATCGAACGCCGCCTGATCGTCCCCTCGATTGAGGATTGGATTGTCGAAGGCTTGGCGGAAGATTTCATCGATCAGCTGCGCCGAGGCCCGCCCACCGGCGCCGTGCGAAAGATCGATCAGGCCATGGTCGAGATCGAGCCTGCGGGTGCGCAGCCGTAGCGTGCTCACACGACGATCTGGCTTGTACCAGCCCTCGTGCGGTCGCGGAAACGGCCATAGGTCCAATGCGCCGCGCATGCGCCCTCGGGCGACACCATGCAGGATCCCATCGGGGTCTCGGGGGAGCACAGTGTCCCGAACAGCTTGCAGTCCGCCGGTTTTCTCAGGCCGCGCAGCACGTCGCCGCATTCGCAGGCCGGGTTGTCGTCCGCCGCAACCGTCTCAATGGCAAACCGCCGTTCGGCATCAAGATCGGCATAGGCGTCCCGCAGCCGCAGCGCACTAAAGGGCAGTTCGCCGAGCCCGCGCCAGGAGAATGAGGACCGCAGCTCGAAGACGTCTTCCATCTCGCGTTGCGCGATCTGGTTCCCCTGTGCGGTGACCAATCGGGTATATTGATTCTCGACATCGTGCCGCCCGTCATTGACTTGGCGAACCAGCATCAGGATCGCCTGAACCACGTCGAGCGGTTCGAATCCTGCGACGACAACCGGTTTTTCGAACTCGGCCGCCAGGCTCACATAGGGTGTGATCCCGGTCACCGTGCTGACATGCGCGGGTCCGACAAAGCCATCTACACGCACGCCGCGCGTATCGGGCGAATCGAGGATGGCCCGGATCGCCGGCGGCGTTAGCACGTGATTGCAGAAGACGCTGAAATTCGCGAGCTCTCGCTTGCGTGCCAGTTTGATCGCGAGTGCCGTGGGCGGCGTGGTCGTTTCAAACCCGATGGCAAAAAAGACGACTTGCCGGTCGGGCTCGGTTTCAGCGATCCGGATCGCATCCAGCGTCGAATAGATCATGCGGATATCCGCACCGGCCGCCTTGGCCTTCAGCAGATTGGCGCCGGCCGACGCAGGAACGCGCATCAGGTCGGCATAGGTGCAGAGCGTAACCTCCGGGCGCATCGCAAGTGCGATGGCGTCGTCAATGCGCCCGATCGGCAGGACGCAAACCGGACACCCCGGTCCATGCACCATCTGGACATTGTCGGGCAGTAGATCTTCGATACCGTAGCGCGAGATGGCATGGGTGTGGCCGCCACAGAATTCCATGAACTGGTAGTGTCGGCCGGGCATGGCTTCTCTTGCAATTGTCACAGCCATCGCACGGGCGAGATTGCCGTCGCGATACTCGTCGATGTGCTTCATAGCCGGGCGTCCTCCATCTCCAGGACCGCTGGAACCGCCGCCTCGCGCATCATGGCGAGGGTCTGCTCTGCCTCGTCCGGATCCAATCGGGCGAGGGCATATCCAACATGGATGAGCAAATAGTCGCCGACCCGGACATCCTCCAGGAGGGCGATCGACACGCATTTCGAAACACCGCTCAAGGTGACGCGGGCCAAGTCGTCTGGGAGGAGCGCTTCCACACGGATCGGAATTGCGAGACACATTGCGTCAACTCCTCAAGAACGGGGTCGGGCTGGCCGCTGCCATGACATGCGCTCGCGCCATTGCCGCCTGCCCGAGCGAGAGGCCGCCATCGTTGGCAGGCACGGCGCGTGGCAGCCATGCCTCTAGGCCGCCTGCACGCAAACTCGCGGTCAGGTTTTCGGCCAGGATCCTATTCATCAGGCAACCTCCACCAAGGACGATCCTGCTATGCCCGGTTTGGCAAGCGGCCGCGCCGACCCAGTTGGTAAGGCCTGCGATCAGCGTCCCATGAAACAACTCTGCCCCTTCGCGTGGCGACAAACCGGGTTCTAGAAGTGCGGCGAGAAGGGGCGTGAAGTCGAGCACATGGCCGATAATGCGAAAGCCGTTCTTCAGGCACTTGGGTTCGCGAACAAGCGCCTCAAGTTCCATGGCTGCCTGGCCCCCATAGCTTTGGTTGGTGCACACCCCCAGGAGCGCAGCGGCGGCGTCGAACAATCGCCCCATGCTGCTGGTCGCCTGATTGGTCGGGTTGGCGATCAGGAAGTCCGACAAGCGCGCCGCGCCAGAGATGTCGGGGAAGATTTCCGCGGCTTCCGCGCTGCGGCCGAGCGCGACCAGAGCAGCCACGCCCATGCGCCACGGCTCGCGCGCGGCGCGATCGCCGCCTGGCATCGCGAGCGGTAGCAAGTGCCCCTGCCGATGCCAATAAGCACCATCCAGCACGATAAGCTCGCCACCCCACGCACCGCCGTCCTGACCATAGCCGTGACCGTCAAGGGCTAGACCTAAGACAGGCCCAGCCAGTTTATGTTCGGCAGCGACGGCGGCGAGGTGGGCAACGTGATGCTGGACGCGCAATAGGGGAAGTCCCGTCGCCTCGGCAAAGGCGGTGGAACGGTAGTCGGGATGCAGATCGCAGGCGACCAGCTCTGGCACAACGTCCAGCATCGCCAACATGCCGCGTGCCGTTTCGAAGTAACTGCGAAGCGTCTGTGCTGAGCCGAGGTCGCCGACATGCTGCGACAAGAACGCCTCGCGTCCGCGCGTAATGCAGAGCGTTGCCTTCAGATGTGCGCCGACAGCAAGTACCGCAGGACCATCCTGACCCAGGTCGATAGGCTCCGGCACGACGCCCCGAGATCGCCTTATAAAGGCAGGCGCGCCATCGATCACGAACATGACGGAATCGTCGGCGCGGGTTAGGACTGGGCGGTCATGAGTCACGATCATATCGGCGATGTCCGCCAAATCGCGGCGCGCGTCCGAATCGGCGATGATCAGCGGCTCGCCGGCGGCATTCGCACTGGTGGCGACGAGCGCAATCGGCAGCGGCTCGTCGAGCCATGATGTGTTCTTCGGGTACCCGGTCAAGGCATGGAACAGCAGGTGATGCACGGGGGCCGATGGCAGCATGACGCCGACGCGGTCGAGCCTAGGCGCGATCGACGCGGCCAATCCGTCACGTAGACGAACCAGCACGATAGGGCGCGCGGCATCGCGGAGCAGAACCAACTCTGCGGGCGTTGGACCCGCGAAATGAGCAGCGGATGCCGCATTGGCGACCATGATCGCGAAGGGCTTCGCTGGCCGAAGCTTGCGCAGACGTAACGCCCTGACCGCAGCCTCGTTGGTAGCGTCGCATAAGAGATGGAAGCCGCCGAGGCCCTTTAGCGCCACGATTTGACCTTGACCCAGGGCCGTCGCGATCTCCGCCATCGAATGGCTCAAATGCGGTCCGCATGCGGCGCAGGCGATGGTTTCGGCATGAAAACGCCGGTTCGCGGGATTGCCGTAATCTGCCGCGCAATCGCGGCAGAGACCGAACGCTGCCATCGAGGTGTTCGCGCGATCATAGGGCAGCCGGTGCGTGATCGTGAACCGCGGGCCGCAATGCGTACAGGTGACGAAAGGGTAGAGGTGGAAACGGCTCGCCGGGTCGAACAGTTCGGTCAGGCAGGATCGGCAGGTTGCTGTATCGGGGACGAGTCTGGTGGTGCCGACGCCCGTGTCGATACTTTGGCGAATCGTGAAGCCATGGTGCCGTTGCAACGGCAGCCGCTTCACGTCAATGGTGTCAATGCGTGCCAGCGGCGGGCGCTCTTGCCGCAAGGCGGTTAGGAACGCGCTCAGCTCTAACCCCTCGACTTCCGCCAACACGCCGTCCGCGTCGTTCAGCACAAAACCGGAAAGTCCGCCGCGTATCGCAAGGCTGTGTACGAACGGGCGAAACCCGACGCCTTGAACGGCACCCTTCACACGGATGCGCAACCGGCGAGGACGGGGCGCTTCCAGCAGGCTCAGGGACTTAGCCTTTGAAGGCGCGGATGGCCGGAAGGTCCTAGGCAAGCGAAGCACGGGCTTCGATCCAAGCATAGAATCCGGCCAGACCTTCACCGGTTCGCGCTGAGACCGTTAGGATCCCGATATGCGGATTGACCCGCAATGCCGCTGCGAAACAGGCTTCCACGTCGAACTCCAGATGCGGAAGCAGATCGGACTTGTTCAGCAGCAGGAGATCGGCCGCAGCAAACATGTCCGGGTATTTGAGCGGTTTGTCCTCCCCTTCGGTAACCGATAGCACGACCACTTTATGGGCCTCGCCTAGATCGAAAGCCGCTGGGCACACCAGATTGCCGATGTTCTCGATGAAGAGGAGGCCGCCCGGGGCTAACGGTATCTGATCGAGTGCATGGCCGACCATGTGGGCATCGAGATGGCAGCCCTTCCCGGTGTTGATCTGAACCGCCGGGGCGCCGGTCGTTCGGATCCTCTCGGCATCGCGCGAGGTTTGCTGGTCGCCCTCGATAACGATGATCGGCCATTGATCCTTCAACTCGTTGATTGTGCGCACGAGGAGCGATGTCTTGCCTGAGCCGGGGCTTGAGACGAGATTGAGGGCGAAAACCCCGTGAGCGCGCAAGCGCGCGCGATTGGCATCGGCGAAGGTCGCGTTTTTGGACAGGATGTCGCGTTCAATCCGGATGGTTCGCTCCTGGCTCAGGCCAGGGATGTCCATGCCCGCGAGACCTTTTCCGAAATCGATCGTGCCGCCGACGGGGTTATGTGGATGAGCATGATCGTGGGCGTGCGGGTGGTGATGATCATGGGCATTCGCGGGCTGCACCAAGTTCGGATTATCGCCGATGTCCGCTATTGCGCAGCCGCATACTGTACACATCACTCGACCTCCAGCTCAGCCAGACGCAGTTCGTCGCCCGCAGTCATCCGCACTTGGATGCCGCCACAGAGGGGGCAATCGCCAAATCGGTGATCGAGCAGAACGATGCGGTGGCAATCGGGGCAGTTGCCCTCGCCGGGGATCATTACGATTGTGAGCGTGGCCCCGTCTGCGATCGTGCCCCGCGCTGCGGCGTCGAAGCAGAAAAGCAGCGCATCAGGCTCGGCATGGCCGAGCGCCCCGACATCAAGGCGGATCTTAAGGACTCGCGAAAAGTCTTGCCGTTGCCGCTCCTCTTCGACGAGCGACAGCATGCTCTCGATGAGAGACAATTCATGCATGTCTGGCGGGCCTCGGACCGGTACCGAGGCGCGTTTTCAGAGTTTGGATGACGATCGCTGCATCGACCGGCTTCAAGAACACCCCCGAAATCCCGATCTCATGCAATCCGATGGAGCCCATCAGCGCATCCCCGGCATTGCTGACGATGTAACAAGGAATCATGCTGGCGGCCGCGTGGAGCCGCTCCGCGATGGAAAGGCTGCCATCGGCACCGTCCGATATTAATTCAGCCAGAATCGCGTCAGGCTTGATCCGCAAGGCGGTCCGTTCACCATCGCGGTCTGTCGCCGCTTCGCCTACGGCGAAGCCGGCTTCCTCCAAAGCAAGGCGCAAGGCCGCTCGTGCGTGGGGATCGGCGTCGATCAGCAGGATCGTTCTGCGTT
This sequence comes from uncultured Elstera sp., assembly GCA_903931835.1. Classification (GTDB taxonomy): domain Bacteria; phylum Pseudomonadota; class Alphaproteobacteria; order Elsterales; family Elsteraceae; genus CAIZEE01. The sequence goes on along the minus strand of CAIZEE010000566.1, from coordinate 8,735 downwards.
GGTTACCGAGGCCGATATTCATGACAGTACCGTCGCTTGCAAAGCGCGTATCCGCTCGACGAGCATGGCCAGGGCGTCCCGCAGATTGTGCTCGGCACCCGGCGTTAGCTCCTCAACGAACTCGAATTCATAGCCGCGAATGGCGAGCATGAAGGCCTGCGGCGATCCGCCATAGCATTGTAGGGCGATGGCGAGAATGGCCTCGGGCCGCACGATATGGCTGGTGAACTCGATGCTGGCGGCCGGCGACAGCTCATGGACGGCATAAGGCGAAGGACCGGCTTTGGCGGCATCGACGAACCATACGATGTCGTGTGCGGCGACGTCGATCGCGTCCTCGATGTTGAGTTGATAGTTATCCAACGCCGTTAGGTTTGGGCATCCGAGTTCATCGATCCCAACCGCAAGAGCAGGTCCCAGCCCGTCGTCCTGTCGACCTGGATTCCCATAGCCCAGAACAAGGACCCGAGGCGGCGGCGCGCTCGCGGTGACGGGGCTCATTGCTTCACCCTGGTCGCGATGACCGACCCATCGGCGTCTTCCAGGGTCACGACCAGCGGCATGTCGCCGAGCGCGTGAGTGGCGCAAGACAGGCAGGGGTCATAGGCCCGGATCGCGACTTCGATGTGGTTCAGCAAACCCTCGGTGATCTCATGCCCGGTCAGATCATCGATCGCGACCTTGGTAACCGAGCGGTTCATCGCCTCGTTGTTGTTGGTCGTGGAGACGATCAGGTTCGCCCCGGTGACCTGATCGTTATCGTCGACCGTGTAATGGTGCAGCAGCGTGCCGCGCGGCGCTTCAATAATCGCAATCCCTTCCGGGCGCCGGTCGCCCGTCAGGACCAGATCTTTGCCCTGAAGATCGTCATCGAACAGCAGGGCTCGAATCTTTTCCGCGCAATGGATCATGCACACCAGGCGGGCCCAGTGATAGGCGAGCGTGGCATGGACCAGCCCGCCATTGCCACGCGCCATGAACTCCTGGCGAGCGGCCTCGGCGAGCGGCGTATCAATGAAGCTGCAACAATTCAACTGGGCGAGGGGACCGACCCGGTACCATCCGTTCTCCCGCCCAAGGGAACGGATATAAGGGAATTTCATATAGCTCCAGGAACGCACCTCCTCGATCAGATAGTCGCGGTATGCGCTGGGATGCACACCCTCGAAGATCGGCTTTCCATCGGCGTCGATTGCCCGAAGCGTGCCGTCATAGAGATCCATGCCGCCTTCGGCACCAACGATGCTCATGTAGCTCGACGGGAAGGTCGCAAAGGTCTCATGGAGTTTTTCATGCGCGTGGACGAAGGTCTTATGTAAGTCCAGCGCGTCGCGACACCATTGAATGATCTGATCGATGTCCTTGCGCAGGGCATCTCGATGCTCAACGGTGAGGTTCTGATTGACGCCGCCCGGGATGCACAGCCGTGGGTGAATACGGCGACCACCGGTGGCGGCGACCACCTGCTGACCGAATTTGCGAATGAAAATCGCCCACTTGCCGACCTCGGGGAAGGCTTCGATGACGCCGATGATGTTCCGCTGTGCGACCGGAGCCTCGAACCCGAGCAGAAGGTCGGGCGAGGCCAAATGGAAGAAATTGACCGCGTTCGATTGCAGCACCTGGCCGTAATGCATGAGCCGCCGCATCTTGTCAGCCGTTGGTGTCACCTGATCAACGCCGGCGACGAGGTCCATCGCCTTGGCGGCACAAAGATGATGGCTGACCGGGCAAATGCCGCAGAGACGCTGGACGATGACGGGCACCTCCCAGTACAGGCGTCCTTGGATGAACCGCTCGAAGCCTCTGAACTCAACGATATGGAATCGCGCCTGCTCGACCTCGCCGGCCTCGTTGAGGCGAATGGTGACCTTGCCATGGCCTTCGACGCGCGTGACCGGATCGATGACGATCTTGCGGCTGCCTTGGCCGGGCTGGCTCTGGCTGAGCTGAACGTCGGTCATTCGTATTTGCACAGAAGATAGGGCAAGGCGGGCGCGTTGCCGGTCAACAAGTCCTTCAACCCTTCCCAGATGGCATCGCCGGAGGGAGGGCACCCTGGCAGGAAGTAATCGATCTTCACCACCTCATGGGACGGATAGACCCGGTCCAGAAGCAAAGGCAGATCCTCATCGTTCGGGATCATCCCGCCACCCTCAAGCGACATGCCGTGCAAATAGACCGCCTCCAGACAAGTCTTCAGGCCAATGTTATTGCGCATCGCGGGCACGCCGCCGTTGATCGCACAGGCGCCGACCGAGACTAGAATCCGGCAATGCTTGCGGAACTCCCGCAATTCCTTGACATTGTACTCGTTCGAGCACCCACCTTCGACGAACCCGACATCGACCGGCCGATCGAACGCTTTCTTGTCATCGAAGGGCGATACGTCGAGATCCACCAGATCGACCAGTTCGAGGATTCGCTCGTCGATATCCAAAAGCGACATGTGGCAGCCAAAGCAGCCGGTCAGCGCGCATGTCGCCAGACGCGGCTTCATCGTTTCGAGAGGCGCTTCGTCGATGGTGGTCATGGCAGATGGACCTTCCGCTTGGCCTCGATATCGCTGCCGATCGGCGCCGTGTCGAATCGGCGGCTGCCGTTCGGGATCCGGTAGCTATCGCGCTTGATCACGATGCAGGCGGTGGGGCAAACTCTGGCCGCCTTGTCGATGGCGGCCATCTGGGTTTCTCCGAGCCCGCCCTCGGCATCGACGTTCAGGCGCATCGCAATCCCGCGCCCCTCGAAGCCGAAGACGGTCTTGCCGTCTTCCATGCGCGATGCGCGGATGCAGCGTGAGCATAGAATGCAACGGTCATGATCGAGATAGATGTCAGGGTGTGTGGCGTCGATCTTCCGCCCGGGCCACTGATAGGGTTGACGGGGCGCCACCATGCCGAGGCGGTATCCCAACGCCTGCAGCTCGCAATCCCCGCTCGCCACGCAGTACGGGCAGGGGTGATTGCCTTCGACGAACAACATTTCGATGATCGTGCGTCGATCGTTGGTGAGCTGCGGCGTCTTGTTTTCGATAACCATGCCATTGACGGCCGGGGTCACGCAGGCGGCGCTGTTGCGGCCATTGATCTTGCAGGTGCAAACCCGGCAATTGCCGGATGGCTCAAGCTCCGGGTGGTGGCACAGGCGCGGGATATAGATCCCGGCGGCATCGCAGGCTTCGATCACCGACTGCCCCTCGACGGCTTCAACCTCAATCCCGTCGATGGTGAAGCTAAGCGTTGCGGCGGTCATGTTAAGCCTCCTCGGCAACGGGCTCGCGCCCCTGGATCGTCACCGCCTCACGGAGGGCGTCGTGCAAGCTAACCAGCGGCGTGAAGGGGGTTGGCGCCAGCCTTGCCTCATAGAGCTCCGGGAAGTTGCGCATGGTGGTCAGGATCGGATTTGGGGCCGTCTGGCCCAATCCGCAGCGGCTCATCCGTTCGACGGTGTTGGCGAGGGCTTCCATCTCGGCAAGGTCGGTGAGCGTCGTCCGGCCTGCGACCACCTTCTCCATGCCTTGCTTCAGGAGCGTCGTGCCGACCCGGCAGGGGGTACACCAGCCGCAGGATTCGACCACGAAGAAATCGGCGAATTGTAGAACCGTATCGAGGACATCTCGTTCCGCACCGAAGATCATGGTCGATCCACCGGTTGACAGATCCTCATAGGCGATACGCCGGCCGAAATCCTTCGGTGCCACCGCCTGGCCGGAGGGGCCGCTGAACTGGACGTATTGGGTATCGGCCGCGCCGACCCTATCGAGCAGCTCGTTGACGGTGATGCCGAAGGGCACTTCGTAAACGCCCGGATGCGTGCAATCGCCGGAGACGCTCACCAGTTTGCTGCCGGTCGAGTCCTTGGTGCCGTATCCCGCGAACCAGACGGCCCCTTTTTCAGCGATCCTGGCGGCGCAGGCGAGTGTCTCGACGTTGTCGATTGCGGTCGGCTGCTGGAGATACCCCCGCTCGGTCGGGAAAGGCGGGCGATCCCTGGGTGCGCCGCGCTTGCCCTCGAGCGATTCGAGCAAGGAGGACTCCTCGCCGCAGATATAGGCGCCGGCGCCCAGTTGGATTCTGATATCGAAATCGAACCCCTCGCGGCCGCAGATCTTTGTTCCGAGCAGGCCAAGCTTGCGTCGATCGGCGAGTACGCTCTGCAGGGCATCCCACATATAAGCGTACTCGCCGCGAAGATAGATGAGCCCATGCCGCGCACCGAGCGCATACCCGGCCACGGTCATGCCGTCAAAAACCAGGTCGGGGAATTCAGATAGCAGCACGCGGTCCTTGAATGTGCCGGGTTCGCCTTCATCGGCATTGCAGACGATATAGTGATCCTTGCCGACGGCCTTGCGGGTCAGGCGCCATTTCATGCCGGTTGGAAAACCGGCTCCGCCGCGCCCCCGCAGCTTGGACTTGGTGATCTCCTCAATCACCTGATCGGGGGTCAGCGTCAGCGCGGCGCGAATGCCGGCATCCCGATCACGCGTCCCCGATAACAGCGCGCCTGCCTGCACGAGGCTGGGCCGCACGTGCGCTTTCGGCGATATGGCGCCCTCGTTCGGATGCATCGGGAGCCAGGGCACAGTGTCGTCAAGTCCGCGTTGCCGCAGGGTCTCGACGATGGCCGGCACATCTTCCGGCTTGAGCTCGGTCAGGACCATCCTGTTGATTAGGGCAGCGGGCTCTTGATCGGCCATGCCGATATCGCTTGTCCAGTCGAGCGTGAACATCCCGTCCGACGAGGTCTGCCCGATCGAAAGCGCGAGTGCTTGCTCGAAGGCCCGAGCGACCTCTTTTGCCCCCTTCATGAATGAGATCGGAGTTTTGGAAAGCCGAATTCGAAACCGGCCCCGAGGCTCGCGATCCAGAAAGGAATAGAACGAGACCATGTCCTCGACTTCGACCGCGTGCATGCCAAGTCCGGTCGCAATGGCTTCGACCGCATCGTCGCTGACATAACCGAAGCGATGCTGAACCTGTTCGGCAATATCCAAAAGCCGGGTCCGATCGGCGCCTACCGCCTGGATATATCCGTCGATCGTGGCGGCAGGTTCCAGTTTCATAGGTCAAGCGTCCGGCATCTCGGGCGGTACTGTTCCACCCGTAGCTCGCTTTCCTGCCCGTTCGCCGTCTGATGCATGATCTGACCTCCAGGCTTTGGCAGATATGGCCTGCGTGTCCGACTGTTACCTAAGGGTGAGGCGTCAGTGGAATGCAGGGAAGAATTCGGTCGATTGATTCAAGACGTTGTCAGACCAAACCGTAGCCGGGGGATCTTCGTCGCGGATAGCTTCGGAAACTACTCAACCCGCTTGCCGAGGGGTCCGTTCGCTTCACGGGGCCGCCAAGCCCGTCGACGCGTGAGGCCATGGGGAAGGTGTTTGAGTCCGCTCCAGGTCCGCCCCGGCCCATTGAGTAGTTTCCGACGCTGGTTTGGTTGACCAAAAACGGGGACCTTCGCCTTCGACAGCAGACACTGCCCCCTCGCTAGTGCGAGCGGATGCAGAACACCGTCAGCGAGGTCCATTGGACTTCGGCGCGCCGTCCCTGAGGCGGTGGCGTGTCGATATCGGCTCATTGGAATCCGCGATCCGCAATCGATGTAGGAGCCAGTATGACGAGAACCTACCAAACCCGCTCGGCGCGGGCGCTATTCGAGCCCATGCAGGCGGGCGCTCTCGAACTCGCCAATCGCATTGTCATGGCGCCGCTCACGCGCAATCGCGCCGGGCCCGACCTGGCGCCGGGACCGTTTGCCGCTGAGTATTACGCACAGCGCGCTACCGCCGGCCTTATCATAGCCGAAGCCACTCAGATCTCCGCTCAGGCGCAAGGTTATGGTGGTACACCGGGCTGCTATACGGACGCTCAGGTTCGGGGCTGGCAGCGGGTGACAGACGCGGTGCACGAGAAGGGCGGTACCATCGTCGTTCAGCTCTGGCACACCGGTCGTGTTTCGCACACCAGCTTCCAGAAGGGCGGTCAGGCGCCCGTGGGGCCCTCGGCGATCCGGGCAAACACGAAAACCTTTATCATCGGACAGGGCTTTGTCGATGTATCCATGCCGCGTGCGCTCGAACTGAACGAAATCCCTGGTATCATCGAGGATTTCCGCTACGCGTCCATGCGTGCCATGGACGCCGGCTTTGATGGCGTCGAACTGCATGGCGCCCATGGTTATCTGCTCGATGCGTTCTTGCGCGACGGGACTAATAAGCGCACTGACGCTTATGGTGGTTCGATCGAGAACCGGTGTCGCCTGATTTTTGACGTTACCAAGGCTTGCGCGGAGGCGATTGGCGCCGATCGGCTAGGTGTTCGGATTTCGCCGGTCTCTACCGCCGGCGATTCGCACGACAGCGATCCGCAGGCGCTCTTCAATCATGTCGTCGAAGGCCTCAATCCGATTAGCTTGGCTTATCTGCACATCGTCGAGGGCGAAACCGGCGGCGCCAGAGACAGCATCCCGTTCGACTATGCCGCCCTGCACGATCGGTTCGATGGCATTTGGATGGTCAACAACGGCTACGACCGACAGATGGCCATTGATGCGGTGGCGAGCGGCCGCGCCGATCTGGTCTCGTTTGGGCGATGGTTCATGGCCAATCCGGATCTCGTCCAGCGTCTAAAGCTGAATGCGCCCCTCAATGCACTGATGGGGCAGGAAACCTTCTACGGCGGTGGCGCGCATGGTTATACCGATTACCCAAGCCTCGAGCTGGTTAAGTAGTTTCCGAGGCTGCCGCCGTAGGTTCGTCGCTCGATAATATCGGATTGGAAGAGATGCTCGCGTCCCGGGTATCGCCATCCGCTGTTGCGGCCTCATCCAAAGTCGAAGCAGTCCGCATCAGCGGACGCTACCGCTCTTCAGGTCTTGAAGGAGGATCAAACGATGTCGACCCACTCAATCATCCAGATCTCAGCCGCGCAATCGGGCGCGTTGGACATCCCAGTTTCCCGCGTGTTTGGCACCGGTAGGCTCAGGACGGCGGTCGTACGGCTGGCCGCCACCTCTCTTATCGCGGGGCCGATCATCTTGGTCGGCGCGCTCCCGGCAGCAGCCGACCCCATGATTCAGGTAGCAGCCAACAGCGACACGTCAGCCGATAGGGGAAGTTTTACCCAGGCAGCGCAAGATGATCTGCATCAATGGCAGCAACGGGTGCATGACTTTGATGTCAGCGCAGAAGCGACGGGAAAGGCCGATACCATCGCGACCGAACATGCGCTCAATGCAGCATGGGATCGCGTCCAAGTAGAGGCCGGCAAGTTGCAGACCGCGAGCAAGGACGAGTGGGAGACTGCCAAGACCTCCTACCAGAATGCAACTCGTAATTTGGCCGACGCCTGGGACAAAACTCGGGCAGAGAACAAGTGAAGCCCGCTATGAGGGCACGTGTTGCAGATATCCAGCCTGACCCGCGATTGGGAGACAACCATGTCCGAGAATGATCAATTGCAGCGGGCGGTCTTGGCCGAACTCAGCTGGGAGCCGAGCATCACAGCCCCTCATATCGGCGTTACCGCGATATCCGGAGTAATCACGCTCACAGGTCATGTCGAGAGCTTTGCCGAAAAACGAGGTGCAGAAGCAGCCGCGCGGCGGGTGCGCGGCGTCAAGGCCGTGATTCAAGAGATCGAAGTCCGCGTGCCGCGCGACATGCAGCGGAGCGACCACGATATTGCCGCCGCGGCAGTCCAGCGTCTTAGCTGGGATACTTCGATTCCGCCGAACTCGGTCAAGGTGGCCGTCGACGGTGGTTGGGTCACTCTGACCGGCGAAGTCGCCCATCATTACCAGCAACAGTTGGCCGAAGATGACGTCGAGCGACTGCTTGGCGTTGTTGGCGTGTTCAATGAGATTGTCTTGACGCCGAAGCCGAACGCCGAACTGATCAGCGACGATATCGTCCATGCGCTGCACCGGTCGTGGTTCTTCGATCCGAAGACCGTTACGGTCAAGACCGATGGCGGAACGGTCCATCTGACCGGGACGGTCGATTCCTGGCATAACTGGCACGTCGCGCAAGAGACCGCGTGGGCAGCCCCGGGCGCTACCGCCGTTGAGAACGATATCGAGATCACCGATTGAGATGAGGTCGGTCACATCCCCAATCGAAGCGCTGTGCTGCAGGGAGAATTTGCCATGTCGGTGACGCTACAAATGCCGCCCGAACCGGTTCACGACCGGTCCAAGATTTATCTGATTGGTGGCGGGATCGCCTCGATGGCGGCGGCGGCTTTCATGATTCGCGACGGCGATATCCTCGGCCCCGACATCACCATCCTGGAGGCGCTCGACGCGATCGGCGGCAGTCTTGACGCGGCCGGCTCATCCGACACCGGTTACGTTTTGCGCGGCGGGCGTATGTTTGAAAGCAAATATCTCTGCACCTTCGACCTATTCGCCTCTATCCCAACACTGGACGACAGCAAGTCGGTTACGCAGGAAATCGTCGATTGGAATAATACGATCGAGACGTCCTCAAAATCACGACTGTTCGAGGATGGGCATCGTCACACCGCGCCTGAATTTGGTCTGAGCGAGCGCCACATCCTGACGATCGAACGGCTGGCGCTGGAACCCGAGCGGCTGCTCAACGGTACGAGCATCGAGGACCAGTTCGATGCCAGCTTCTTCAAGACCAATTTTTGGTTGATGTGGTGAACGACCTTCGCCTTTCAGCCCTGGCACAGCGCGATCGAGTTCAAACGGTATCTGGTTCGCTTCGC
>CAIZEE010000565.1 GCA_903931835.1 uncultured Elstera sp. | reverse complement strand
GCATGGCATCGGTAAACTGGCCTTCAGACGCAAATACGGTCGCCTCGCCGGATCGGAAAAGTATTTTGGTCATGGGAATTAGGGCTCTCGCGCTTGGGTGGGGGTCGAATGGCGGCGGAGCTTAGCTTAGCGGCGGACGGGTGGCTAGCGAGACGGCACGGCATTTCCCAGAATGAGCCCCCCTCGGAAAGCTGCATCTGAGGGGCATCAGTCGAAACAATAGTGGGTGTTGGGGTTTTAGTCGCCCATTAGGGGTTGTATTATTGCACATGGAGATTCATGCGTTCGATTGAGTTTCGAAAGAGGGGGCGGGGATGACAGAGAACCGTGACGGGGGCGGGGTAACGATTTCTGGCTCGATCGGGGATGTCGGTGGCGATATCGTCGGCCGCGACAAAATCATCACGACGGTCAACGTTGATCTGGGTGCGGTCCGAGCGGCGCTGCAGCCAGTCGGCGATGCCGTCCTCGCGGCGCCGCAAGACCAGCAAGCCGAAGCTAAAAACAAATTGACCGCGATCGAGGCTGAAGTCGTTAAAGGCGCGCAGGCGGATGATCGGGTGGTCGCCAAGCTGATTAAAGGATTGGTTGGCCTTGTCCCCTCGGCGGCAAGCGCGATCGGCGCGGCGTTTGGCGCTCCGGTTCTGGCCGGCATTGCCGGACCGGTGACAAAATTCGTGCTGGACGAACTTGGCGGCGAGTAGCCAGGTCAGCGCGCCACGTCGGGTGGATCGATGACGACAAGCGGGCAATCGGGAGGCGTTGATTTTTCGGGGCGCGCCGAAAAGGTTGCGGACCTTGTTGGGCGCGATAAGGTGACGAACTATTATGGTGTGAGCCCCGAAGGTGCATCGACGCCCCGCGGCACCAATATTGAAGCCCGCCGTGGCCTGCCTATTCTCGGTCGAGACGATGATTTCGACCGCATCAAGGAAGAACTTGCCGAAACGCCGAACGGGTCCGGTGTCGTACTGCACGGTCCGCCAGGGGTTGGCAAAAGCGAACTTGCGCGCGAGTTCGCGCGCCGCAACCTCGGCAACTATCCTGGCGGCGCCTTCATGGTCGATGGCGCCGGGCGGGCAACCGCCGTCGACTTGGCCCGGATTGGGCGCGTCTTTTTTGGAGCGTCATCATCCGACTTGCCGCTGGATGAGCAGGCGCTGCAGACCTTAGGCGCGATCGGCCGTGATCCGGCGCTCTTGATTTACGATAATGCATCCGATGAGACCGACGTGTCGCCCTGGCTGCCGAGGGCGGGGGCCTCGACGCATGTTATCATAACAACGACCCGACGTTACTGGCCGGTTGGGTGGCGCACGAGCCCGGTTGAGCCATTGGACGACGGCGTGTGTCGCGAACTGGTGGTTCAGATTGCCGGTGAGGATGTTGCGGGGCGTTTCGCCGATCAACTGATCAAACAAGCCGGCGGATTGCCCATTCAACTCGTCCCGCAGGCCAAGTCGCTGGCCCTGGACGCCAAGCGCAGCCGATTGAACCGCGCGCAGCTTCAGGTCAGCAGTGAGGCGGAGGGGAGCTATCTTTCCGTCTACCAGCGGCACGACGAGAAGTCCCAACTTCTGTTGCACGCTGCGGGCTTGCTCAATCCCCAACGCATCTCTCAGTGTGAATTGCGCGTCCAATTGGCGCAGGCGCTGGGTTGGAGCGATCAGGCCTTCGACGATGCCCTCGGCCCATGTCTTGAATCATATAGCCTGGAAGGGGATGCTGACCTTCGAATGCATCAGCTCTTCGCCGAATTCATGCGCGACGCGCCCGTTTCAAGCGCGTTGGATCCCTCGTTGAAGGAACTCGGGCGGGTTCAAGCGCTAAGATTGCTCGATGCCGCCAAAGATTTGGCGGGCCAGCCAAATCGCGCCGATTTGGCCGCGCATCTCCTCGGTTTTTCAATCGCGCCTGACCAATGGACGCGGCGGGGTATTGAGCTTCCTGACGACGCGCAACGTATCGTTGGACGCGCCTTAATCGAAATCGGTGAATTCGCGCAAGCTCTGCCGTGGTATGAGCGAGAGGTTGCGGCAGCGGAGCAGGGAGACGTCCACGGTTGCGTCGACCATCACAGCCTCGGCCTCAGCCTTCACCACGTTGGGTATTGTCACTCGAGTCTAGGCAATTTCGACGCCGCGCTGCCTTGGTACGAGCGAGCGGTTTCGGCAGCGGAGCAAGGCGACGGCCACGGCCGCGTCGATCATG
>CAIZEE010000564.1 GCA_903931835.1 uncultured Elstera sp. | reverse complement strand
TTGAGCTCGGCGGTATCCCGGCGACAACGCTTTATCATTATCTCCATGCGAACGGATCGTTGAAGGGGCCGGGCGCCAAACTGTTAGGCCAACACCCCACAGAATCAGCCTCTGTTTCCGACATGTTCTCAGCACCCGACCGTCAGCGCGCGAATGGGTGACGTTCAAAAAGCGGCGACGTCAATTAAAACAATGACTTAAGGGTGGATCGGTGGAAGTGCTGAAAACCTGGGGGTGGCTCGCTGGCCGACGGATCGCACGGCAGTTCCCATTCGAAGCATTTGGCGCTCTTTAAGGGGCCGGCGCCATCCTGAACACTAACCGTCAAGCCGCCTTTGGGGACCTCCGGAAATCTTCGTTTATGACTGCAGCACGGATTTGAAGAATTCGGCTCGCACCGATTGCGGACCATCGCATTTGCTGGGACTTGTTCATCCGCTTGTTCACCAGGAAATTGGCCGCGCTTTCCGTCTGGCTTGTGCCAACGCGCTCGCCTCTGCGGTGACGCTGGGCGTAGTTGATCATCCAGGCCTCCTGACCTGAGGTGTATTTGCGGAGGAAATAAAGCGCGGCCATCAGGGCGCTCCACGGCCTTTGCACGCGCCTTTTTTTGGTCGGTCGCCTGCGAGTCTTTATGAGGGGGCGGATGTTTTCGATCGCTTCGGCTACGGCGTTCGGTTTTCCATGCCACAATCGCCAACGGAGACGTTCCACCTCAGCAATGATTTTTGCCGTGACGTGCGGCAAGTCTGGAACACTCGATGTCAGCCCCGAGGCGGCTTGTCGCACGTGCTGTATTCGCTGAGCGACATGATGCCAGTCCAGAACGGGCGTCTCAGTCGCTCCGCTCCTCAACGCCAATTCGCGAAGGCCGCCGCCGCCGTCCGTAAATGTCGTCACCTCAGTCTTCTCGGTCATGCCGGCGTTCGCCAGATTGCGCTTAATTCGGCTAACACGCTCCGGCCCAGCTTCATCAATCGAGGAAAATACCCTGGAACTTCCGCTATTTGGTTCGATATGACCGATGAGCACTTCGTGCAGGCGGCCCTTCTGTCGATCATGACTGCGGATGAAGGTGCAATCCAAGCCGAGAGTCATCTTGCTGACGGATGCGACGGGCTCGTCGGTCGATCGGGTGGGTTCGGGCGTCGCGCCTTTGACCAAAACTCGATTGCGAAAGGTCGTGTGGTGGCGACCGCCCTGAAGCGGAATTAGTCCACTCAAGAGCTGCTCCGCAGTGCGATAGCTCATCCATGCGGACAATGTCGTCCGCAGCGTGTCCAACTCAGGGGTTGATCTGCAGTTGGTGGGCCACTGGGTGCAAGGCTCCACAATCCCACCCCGATCCAGCCGGGGAACGCGCAAATTCACTTCGCCGTAGACGGTTTGGACACGGCGTCGCCGATAGTCCTTAAGGGCGACCCCCGGCTCGGATCTGACGATCAATTTTGCATGTTCAGCAAGGGCCGCAGCCTGAATTTCAACGACCGCGCTTTGAAGCGCCGCCATCAACGCCTTTCCTTGCTCGAGGCTGACGCCTAATCGCTCAATCTCTATCGGCGCGCAAAGATCGCCCAACTTGAAAACAGACTTCTCACGCCGCCTTCCCTGACCCACTTCGCAAATCTTGATGATCCACACCATCGATCTTACTCGCTGAAATTGGAGTTCAGATCTTCAGTATCGCAAAACTTTTACGCCCAGGTTTTCAGCACTTCCTGGGGTCGTCTGGAAGTTATTGAATTTACACAACTTCCTTAGCGTCATTCTTGGCGCCGATATGACGGGAAGGCCTGATTGGGTTCCCTCGATCTGAGACGATAGGACAGCTTCTTTGCGAACGTTCATGTAGAGGAAGAGCTCTTGGCGCGGCAGGAGCGTGGTGATGCC
>CAIZEE010000563.1 GCA_903931835.1 uncultured Elstera sp. | reverse complement strand
CGTCAGATGTACAAGCAGCGCCGCGACGTGCTGATCCAGGGGCTGAGCGCGTCCGGCTGGCAGATCCCCAATCCCGAAGCGTCGATGTTCGCGTGGGCGCCGATACCGGCCGACAAGGCCTATCTCGGCAGCATCGAGTTCGCCAAGCAATTGCTGCTGGAGGCCGATGTCGCGGTCGCCCCCGGCATCGGGTTTGGCGAGTATGGCGACGGCCATGTCCGCATCGCCCTGGTCGAGAATACCCATCGCATTCGCCAAGCGGTGCGCAGCATCAGGGCCTATCTGCAGGGCGGCAACGGACCGGAACAGACGCCGCCGCTTGAGCAGGAGCGGGTGCTGACACCGTGACGCCTGCCAAACGCGACGCATTGACCATCGCCATTGCCGGGCTCGGCACGGTTGGCGGCGGGGTTGTCCGTCTTCTTGAACAACAGGCATCGCTGATCGAGGCGCGCACCGGCCGCGCGATCACGATCAAGGCGATCTCGGCGCGCGACCGCGCCCGCGATCGCGGCGTCGATCTCTCACACTACGACTGGTGGGATAATCCGGTCGCGATGGCCCAGGAAGCCAAGGTCGATGTCGTGGTCGAGCTGATCGGCGGGTCGGATGGTCCGGCGTTCGAAACAACACAGGCTGCACTCAAGGCCGGCAAACATGTCGTCACCGCCAATAAGGCGATGCTGGCGGTGCACGGCGCCGAACTCGCCCCGCTGGCCGAAAAAGCCGGGCTGGCGCTGAGCTTCGAGGCAGCGGTCGCCGGCGGCATTCCGATCATCAAGGCGCTGAAGGAAGGGCTTGCCGCCAACCGGATCACCCGCGTTGCCGGCATCCTGAACGGCACCTGCAATTACATTCTGACGACGATGCGTGAGACCGGCCGCGCCTTCGACGATGTGCTGGGCGAGGCGCAGCGTCTGGGCTATGCCGAGGCCGATCCGTCGACCGATATCGACGGCATCGACGCCGCGCATAAACTCGCCATCCTGGCCAGCGTCGCCTTTGGCACCGCCCCCGACTTCGCCCATGTCCATATCGCCGGCATCAGAGGGGTGGCGCCGCTCGACATCGCCTATGCCGATGAACTTGGCTATCGCATCAAGCTGATCGGCCTCGCCGAAATGACCGAGCGGGGGCTGGTTCAACGCGTGCAGCCCTGCATGGTGCCGATGAGCAGCCCGATCGCGCATGTCGAGGGCGTGTTCAACGCGGTGATCGCACAGGGTGATGCGGTCGGCCAATCCTTCTATCAGGGTCGCGGCGCCGGCGCCGGCCCGACCGCGTCGGCCGTGATCGCCGATCTCATGGACATTGCGCGAGGCCAGATCGTGCCATGCTTCGGCGTGCCCCACGACCAGTTGGCGAGCGTGGCCGCAGCCCCGATCGAAAGTCATCGGGGTGCGTATTTCATCCGCCTGATGGTGCGCGACCAGCCAGGGGTGATCGCCGATATCGCGGCGGCGCTCCGCGATGAAGCGGTGTCGCTTGAATCCATGCTGCAGCGGGGCCGCGACCCGCATGAGGCGGTTCCGGTGGTGCTGACCACCCATACAGCGGACGAGGCGTCGATGATGCGCGCAGTTCATCGCATCGAAGCCGTTGAGGCGGTGGTCGAGCCACCCCATCTGATACGGATAATCCAAGACATCTGAAGCTTGGGAGAAAGAAGAAATGATGAGCATGGACCGCAACTTGGCGCTGGAGGCGGTGCGCGTCACTGAAGCCGCCGCCCTTTCCGCCGCGCGGCTGATGGGCCGCGGCGACGAGAAACTGGCCGACCAGGCCGCCGTGGACGCCATGCGTCGCGCCCTCAACGAGCTCAATATCGACGGCACGGTCGTGATCGGAGAAGGCGAGCGCGACGAGGCGCCGATGCTGTTTATCGGCGAGAAGGTCGGCACCGGCCACGGCCCCAAGATCGATATCGCGCTCGATCCGCTGGAAGGTACGACGATCACCGCGACCGGCGGACAGAATGCGCTGGCAGTGATCGCGATGGCGGCGGAGGGCGGGTTCCTGAACGCGCCGGACGTCTATATGGACAAGATCGCGGTCGGCGGCGGCCTGCCCGATAACCTGATCGATATCGATGCAACGCCGGCCAAGAACCTGGCGGCGCTGGCCCATGTGAAGAAAATCGACGTCTCCGATCTGGTGGTGTGCATCCTGGACCGCCCGCGCCATGCTGAGCTGATTGCCAAGGTGCGCGAATCGGGCGCCCGGATCATGCTGATCTCCGATGGCGACGTGTCGGGCATCATCGCGACGGCGCAGCCGGCCAGCGGCGTCGATATCTATCTCGGCACGGGCGGAGCACCGGAAGGCGTGCTGGCCGCCGCCGCGCTGCGCTGTATCGGCGGCCAGATGCAGGGCCGCCTGCTGTTCCGCAATGATGACGAGCGCAACCGAGCGCGGCGGCTTGGCATCAGCGACCTCAACCGCGTCTACAGCATGACCGACCTTGCCAATGGCGACGTCATGTTCGCGGCAACCGGCGTGACCGACGGCACGATGCTGCGCGGCGTCCGCCGGTCGGGGGCGACCGGCAGCACCCATTCACTGGTCATGCGCTCACGCAGCGGCACGGTCCGCTATATCGAGGCGCAGCATAATTTCGTGCGCAAGCAGGCCGATGCCTGACGCAACGGCTCCTCGTCTCTGATGCCGGACAGCGCCACCGATAGCGGAGCGGAGCCCGGATTTCTCGGCGTCACACGCTCAATTGGGGGGCGGCGCTGGTATGCGCGCGGCGGCGATGACCGGATCGGGCTCGCCATCGCCCAGCGTCTCGGCCTGCCCGAACTGGTTGGCAGGCTGATCGCCGGGCGCGGCATCGGCATCGACGAAGCCGAGCAATTCCTGTCGCCCAGCCTGCGCGATCAACTGCCCAATCCCAGCGTCTTGCTGGATATGGACCAAGCGGCCGACCGCGTCGCCCGCGCCATCGAGACGGGCGAGACCATCGCGATCTTCGGCGATTACGATGTCGATGGCGCGACCTCCACCGCCGTGCTGTCGCGGTTTTTTCAGGCCGTCGGCACCACGCCCCTTCTCTATATCCCGGATCGTCAGGCCGAAGGCTATGGCCCCAATACGGCAGCGTTGCTGAAGCTGAAAGCGGGCGGCGTCAGCCTGGCCATCACGGTCGATTGCGGCGCCACCGCCCATGCGCCATTGGCTGCCGCGAGAGAAGCCGGGCTCGATATCATCGTCTGCGATCACCATGTCGGCGAGCCGTCCTTGCCGCCCGCCATCGCCGTGGTCAATCCCAACCGTTTTGATGAGCAGGCAGGGCACCGCGAGCTGGCGGCAGTTGGCGTCGCCTTCCTGCTGGCTGTCGCGGTCAACCGCACCTTGCGCGCGCGCGGCTGGTATGGCGCTGCGAGGCGGGAACCCGACCTGCTGCAACTGCTCGATCTGGTCGCGGTTGGTACGGTCTGCGACGTCGTCCCCTTGCTCGGGGTCAACCGGGCGCTGGTCGCACAAGGGCTGCGTGTGCTGGCATCCCGGCAGAATTGCGGCCTGGCGGCGCTGGCCGATATCGCGGGCCTGAGCGAACGCCCCGATGCCTATCACCTGGGCTATATCTTCGGCCCGCGTATCAATGCCGGCGGCCGCGTTGGCAATGCCGGTCTCGGGGCCAGATTGCTGACCACCGATGACCCGGCCGAGGCACGCAAGCTTGCCGAGGAGCTGCACCGCCTGAACGACGAGCGCCGTCAGATCGAGGCCGAGGTGCTCGATCTCGCGATCAAACAGCTTGAGGCCCAGGACCCCGGCACCCCGGAAGCAGCTCTCGTCTTCGCCGCCGGCGAAGCCTGGCACCCGGGCGTGATCGGCATCGTCGCCTCGCGGCTGAAGGACCGTTACAACCGCCCTGCTTTGGTCGCGGCGATCGGCGCCGACGGCATCGCCAAGGGCTCTGGCCGCTCGATCCCCGGCTTCGCGCTGGGCGATGCGATGATCGCCGCCCGGCAAGCCGGATTGCTGATCAATGGCGGTGGCCACGCCATGGCGGCGGGCTTCACTGCGGAGGCCGTCCGCCTGCCCGAGCTCCAACGCTTCCTGGATGACCGGGCGCGTATGGTCATGACCGGCGGCACACTGACGCCGCGCCTTGGCATCGACGGCGCGCTCGATTGCCGGGGTGCCACGCCCGAACTGATCGAGAGCCTTGCCCGTGTCGGCCCTTTCGGCAGCGGCAATGCCGAGCCGCGCTTCGCCATCACCCGCGCTCTCGTGACCCACGCCGACGTGGTGGGCTCGTCGCATGTCCGCGCGACGCTGAGCGGCACAGATGGCGGCCGTCTGAAAGCCATCGCGTTTCGCGTGATCGACGCCAACGGCACGCCCAATCCGCTGGCCTTGGCCCTGCTCAACCGCCAGGGCCAACCGCTCCATATCGCCGGCACGTTGCGCGCCGATAATTGGGGCAATCGCAACGGCGTGCAGCTCTTGATCGACGACGCCGCCGAAATCGCCTAATCGCCCTAAGGCTGTGTTGACGCCACGCGTCACTTCCCGTATACCCGCGCACCTGCGGTCCCCATCGTCTAGAGGCCTAGGACACCCGCCTTTCACGCAGGTAACACGAGTTCGAATCTCGTTGGGGACGCCATTCCGGTACAGAACTGGGCACCGATCCGCCCGCACCGCCCATACCGGATGCGACAGCGCTGAGCAGCTTGAGCTGACTGCCGAAAATACGAATCTCAGTATCGTCGACCTCAATCCGATCTGTTATCAGCCGCAAATAGGCTTTCCGGAATTCCACTCTATCGTCTGAGAGCTTGGCCTTGAGGGCGGTTGTGAATACGGCCACATTCTCCGGCGTTAGCCTGGTCTGCTGGAGCGTCAGGGCGCGTTTCGCGAGACGCTCAAGGGCCGACTGCGCCGCG
>CAIZEE010000562.1 GCA_903931835.1 uncultured Elstera sp. | reverse complement strand
GTCGCAGCCGACATGCCGGCAAGCGATAGCACGAAGGCGCTGCGCCGGCCGCGCATATCGCCACGCTGCCCGAACACCAGCCCGCCGATCGGCCGCGCCAGATACCCCACTGCCAAGCCGGCAAAGGCGCCAAGCTGCGAGGTCAGCGCATCATCAGCAGGAAAGAACGCCTTCGAGATATAGGCGGCGAAGGTGCCATAGACGATGAAATCGAAAAACTCGACGGCACCGCCCAGACTCGACAGCCAGACAGCGCGCAAGGCGGCGCGATCGATATGCAACGACTCGTCCGCGATAGCGTCCTGACCGACCGATTGTTCTACCATTGCCCCACCCTGATCGTTCAGCCTTGTTAGCAGAAGAGTTTGCCCCGTTCCACCGAAAGGCTCGCCCTGACAGTATAGTTTATCGAGGTAGCTGGAACCGGACTAAACCCTTTCCATATCAGGGACATGACGACAGACACGCATCCGAGACAATGGATCGAAATCCGCCCGCAGGGGATTTACTGCGCGCCGGGCGATTTCTTCATCGATCCGACCTCCGCCGTTCCCCGTGCGCTGATCACCCATGGTCATGCCGATCATGCTCGCGCCGGGCACGATAGCGTTCTGGCAACTACCGAAACCTTGGCTATCATGGCTTCACGCTATGGCGCGAATTTCGCGACTTCAACACAGGCAGCTCCCTTTGGCGAAAGGCTGACGCATAACGGCGTCGACATCGAGTTCGCGTCGGCGGGGCATATTCTGGGAAGCGCCCAGATCAAGCTTTCATGGGCCGGTTCGTCGATCATCTTCTCCGGTGACTATAAGCGCCGCCGCGATCCGACCTGCCCGCCGTTTGAGGTCATGCATGCCGATGTCTTCGTCACCGAGGCGACGTTCGGTCTACCGGTCTTCGTCCATCCGCCGATCGAGCATGAGATTGGCAAGCTGCTGACGTCGTTCCGACAGTTCCCCGAACGCTGCCATCTGATCGGCGTCTACTCGCTCGGCAAGGCGCAGCGGGTGATCTGCCATCTGCGCGAAGCAGGATATGACGAGCCCATCTACCTGCATGGCGCGCTCGTCAAACTCTGCCAGCTTTATGAGGATTTTGGCGTCGCTCTTGGACCACTCATCCCGGTCGCCGATAAGGATCGCGCCAATCTGGCCGGATGCTGCGTGTTGTGCCCGCCAAGCGCGCTGCATGACCGCTGGGCGAGCCGCCTGCCCGACCCGGTGACGGCGGCCGCATCGGGCTGGATGCGAATCAGAGCGCGGGCGAAGCAACAGGCTGTGGAACTGCCGCTGGTCATTTCCGATCACGCCGACTGGCCGGAACTGCTTCAGACATTGACGGAGGTCGCAGCCCCCGAGGTTTGGGTGACGCATGGCCGCGAGGAAGCGTTGATCCATGTCGCGACGCAGATGCAGATTCGGGCGCAAGCGCTGTCGCTGCTGATGGATGATGATGAGGAGGACGACTAGCGTTGCGCCGCTTCTCCGAATTGCTGGAAAGGCTGTTCTATACCTATGGCAATCTCGCGAAGGCGCGCGTGCTGCTGGAGTATTTGGAGCGCGTCCCCGACCCCGATCGCGGCTATGCCATCGCGATCATCGCCGGGACGCTGGCTTTGCCGGAATTCAAGCGCAGCATGGTGCGCGACCTGATGTATGCGCAGGCCGATCCGGTGCTGGTCGATCTGTCCTATGACTATGTCGGTGAGC
>CAIZEE010000561.1 GCA_903931835.1 uncultured Elstera sp. | reverse complement strand
CAGATCGCGCAGACGCCCATGCGCAGTTGAATCTAGCGCTTCTTTATAGCGTGGGGCATGGAGTGCCTCAGGACGTCGTCCAGTCCTATAAGTGGGTTGAAATCATGTCCAAGCGTAATTCATTGCGCGCCGAAGCAAGCCAACTCCGAGAGAGTCTATCGAGTAAGATGACTTCCGCACAGATTATTGAAGCCCAACGGCTCGCGGATGAATGGAAGCCGCCCCTGGGGTTTTGAGCGATTTAGAGTCTTATAACTGTCGATGGAAACCGCTGGTGTCTGCCTATGCCCTTCGGCAGGCTTTGAGCTAGATCATTGATCGCGAGCGTTCAAACTCGCAAAACCGCCTGAATTGGCTCATATTCCGGTCATCATGCATCGTTTCGCCAACCCTGCTCGTTTCCTGCGCATCTCGGCCCTGGTCTTTCCCTGGAGTGCCGCATTGACGGCGTTGTTGCTGGCTGGCGGATTCTACACCGCACTCTTCGCCTCCCCGCCAGACTATCAGCAGGGCGAGACGGTGCGGATCATGTACATTCATGTGCCGGCCGCCTGGATGTCGCTGTTCGTTTATTCGACGATGGCGGTGTCAAGTGCGGTGGCGCTGATCTGGAAACACCCGCTGGCGGAACTGGCGACCAAGGCCGCTGCGCCGATAGGCGCAGCCTTCACCTTCCTCTGCCTCGTCACCGGATCGCTGTGGGGCGAGCCGATGTGGGGCACGTGGTGGGTTTGGGACGCGCGGCTGACCTCCGTGCTGATCCTGTTTTTCCTGTATTTGGGCTATATCGCGCTGGTCAACGCCTTCGACGATCCGACCAGGGGCGCCAAGGCGGGATCGATCCTGGCGCTGGTCGGCGCCGTCAACGTGCCGATCGTGCATTTCTCGGTCGAGTGGTGGAACACGCTGCATCAACCGGCGAGCGTGATGCGCCTTGGTGGCCCGACGATCGCCGCCTCGATGCTAATACCGCTCTTCCTGATGGCGCTCGGTTTCACCAGTTTCTTCGTCACCATTCTTATCGTGCGGCTGCGCGCCGAGATCATCGAACGGAAAATTCGGCTGATGCGGTTTGCCGCCGCTGAGTAAAAGGGCTAGATCATTGCTATGGACCGCATCCAAGAATTCCTCGCCATGGGCGGGTACGCCGCCTATGTCTGGCCGGCCTACGGATTGGCCGTCATCACGCTGATCGGTATTGTCGTGACGTCGCTCGGCCGACTACGTGCGGCTGAACGCAACCTGGCGGGGCAAAGTGGCGGCCGGCGGCGGCGCAATGCCACGCCCGCTATCAAGGTTGACGCGTGATGACCCGCAAACGCCGCCGGCTGATGATCGTCGTCTGCTGCATGGTCGCCTTGGGTGGTGCTACGGCGCTGGTGCTGACCGCGTTCCAAGACAATCTCGTGTTCTTCTATAGCCCCAGCGAGGCATTGGCGAAAAACGTGCCGGAGGGACGGCGGTTTCGCTTAGGCGGCCTGGTCGAGGAACACACGGTCGAAAAACTGCCCGACGGCGTGACCACGCGGTTCCGCGTGACCGACCTCAATCACGAGATGATTGTGACCTATACCGGCGTGCTGCCGGATCTGTTCCGCGAGGGCCAAGGCGTCGTCGCGGAAGGCCATCTGGACAGGACCGGCGGTTTCGCCGCGACCGAGGTTCTGGCGCGTCACGACGAGCGCTATATGCCACCCGAAGTCGCCGCCGCGCTGAAAAAGTCCGGCCGCTGGCAAGAGGGTGCTACGACCCAGGCGGGCACGCAATGACCATCGAGATCGGCCATTACGCGCTGATTCTGGCGCTGTTCGCGAGTCTGGTGCAGTCGGTATTGCCGTTGACCGGTGCCGCGCGCGGCAACCGCCTGTGGATGGAATTCGCCAGCCCAGCTGCGACCGCGCAATTCCTGACCGTCGCCTTGTCCTTCGCCGTGCTGATCCACGCCTATGT
>CAIZEE010000560.1 GCA_903931835.1 uncultured Elstera sp. | reverse complement strand
CGGCGAAATAGCGGAAATGATCGACGGCGAGCGGCAGATCGGCAGCGGTTGTCTCGCGAATCGGCTTGCCGTTATCCAGCGTCTCGGCCAGCGCCAGCAAGGGCAAATTCTCTTCGATCTTATCGGCGATGCGGTTCAGGATGAGCGCACGCTCGGCAGCAGAGGTGGCACCCCAGCGATCCTTGGCGGCGTGGGCGGCGTCGAGCGCCAGCTCGATATCCTCTGCCGTTGAACGGGCGACATCGCAGAGCGGCTTGCCGGTGATCGGCGTCGGATTGGTGAAGTACTGCCCTTTGACGGGTGCTACCCATTTGCCGCCGATAAAATTGTCGTATTTCGATCGCAGCGCGATCTGTTTTGAGAATGTCTCAAGAGCCTGATGAAGCATGATTGGTTCCTCCCGTGGTCGTGATGCGGCCTTTTTCGGCTCGTTGCATTGACTAAAATCAATATAGGACTTGGGGCCCTGCCCGTCACCTATTCGTCTTCACTCTTGTCCAGGCACGGACCCGCTGGCGGTCGAAATCGGGCTTGGCGAGTGATCCCACATACAGCAGCTTTTGTAGCTCTGCCGGCGGAAAAATCGCCGGATCACTGAGGATCGCCGGCGAAATAAACTTCTCGGCCGCTTTGTTCCCGACTTGAAAATAGAGGAAATTCGACTGTGCTGCCGCGATATCGGGGCGCATCAGGAAATCCAGGAAGACATGCGCCAATTCCGGATGCGGCGCATCCTTCGGGATCGCCATGGCGTCGATATAAAGCTGCGCGCCTTCCTTCGGAATGACGTAGCGAATATGAACATTTTTATTCGCCTGATCGGCACGGCGCTTGGCAATCAGCCCATCGCTAGAATAGCTCCACACCAGACACAAATCACCGTTGGCAAGGTCGTTCAAATACCCTGATGAGTCGAATTTGCGGATGAAGGGGCGCAGTGAGACCATCAGATCGGTCGCGCGTTTCAGATCGGCGGGGCTCTGCGACGCCGGATCGAGACCAAGATAGAGCAAGGCCGCCGGGAGCACGTCGACCGGCGAGTCGAGAAATGCGACACCGCAATCCTTGAATTTGGCGAGAATCGCCGGGTCGAACATCAAGGCGAGACTATCGACCGGCGCTCTCGGCATCCGCTTGGCGATAGCGTCAACGTTATAGCTCATGCCAACCGACCCGATCGCCCACGGGATCGCATAGGCGTTGCCGGGATCGCTCTTCGCCATGGCGGCCATCGTCGCGGGATCGAGATTACCGAGATTATGCAGCTTTGCCTTATCGAGGGGCTGATAGAAGCCCGCCTTGATTTGCCTAGCCAAGAATGGAACCATGGTCGGCACAACCAGATCATATCCCGAATGCCCGGCCGCGAGTTTCGCCTCCAGCGTCTCATCGGAATCATAGGTGTCGTAGTTGACGGCGATACCGGTTTCGCGCGTGAAGATCGCCAGCGTTTCGGGGGCGAGATAATCCGACCAGTTATAGATGTTGATCGTCGGTGTCTGCGCCGAGGCGATGCCAGCGCTTGCAATCAGGCCCAGAACCGCAACGACCCATGCTCGCATTGCTAATCCCCCCAGCTGCGCGCGGCATCGCCAAACGCACCGAACAGCGCGATGGAGAACGGATTTTCGGCCGCCCGAAACTCCGGGTGCCATTGGACGCCCAGAGCAAACCCGGGCGCATCCGCCACCCTTACCGCCTCGATCGTGCCATCGGGCGCCACCGCCTCTGCCACCAGACGCGGCGCCTTAACATCGATACCCTGCCAATGCAGCGAATTTACGGCCAGGGTCGAGGCACCACCGGCCAATTTTTCAAACACGCCGCCCGGGGTCAGGCGAACCTCATGGGCCGGCCCATACAGAACATCCACATCGCCTTCCTTGGGAGCGCGATGGTCAAGACGTCCGGGCAGATCGTGGATGCGCTCGGTCAAGGTGCCGCCGAGCGCCACGTTCAGCTCCTGATAGCCTCGGCAGATCGCGAGCAGCGGCAACCCCGCATCAAGGGCGGCCGTGATCAACGGTAGCGTCGTGTCATCGCGCGCCGGATCGTAAGGGGGACAATCAAGACCACTGCCGCCATATCGAGACGGCTCAACATTGGAGATCGATCCGGTCAGCAGGATGCCGCTGCATAATGCGATCAGCTCGGCAGGCTCGTAACGATCGCCAAAAGCCGGCAGCACCAGTGGCTGAACCTGTGCAACATCGACCAACGCGGTCAGATATTTATCGCCGGCTGCGTGAAACGGATAACCGTCGATCAGCTTCAGGTCGGCGGGTACCAAAACGATTGGGCGGCTCATTATAACTTTTCCGAAAGACTCAGTGTCATCATTCGTTCGGTCTTATTCTGACGCTCCAGGCATTAAGCGTCGGTATACTTACAGCCGATCCCGCAACGCGTACCACAGCATAGCCATAACATAGAGCGGATCGCGCAGAATTCGTCCGCCTGGAAACGCCTGCGGTGCGAAACGCGCCATCAAGTCGAAGCGCTCGGCGGTTCCGCGCATCGCCTCACTGATCAGCAGGCCGGCGAAGCTCGACCAAGCCACACCAAGGCCGGAATAGCCATGAGCGAAGAAGAAATTACCGCGCCGCCCGAAATGCGGCAGCCGCGACCGCGTCACGGAAACGACGCCGCCCCAGGCATAGTCTATCCGCCGGTTCGCCAAAACCGGAAAGACCCGTGTCATATGCGCAGCAGCAAACGCCGCGATGTCGGCGGGCGGCGACGGCGTATAGCGCTCCCCCCCACCGAATATGAGGCGGCGATCGGCGCTCAAACGGTAGTAATTGACGACGAAGCGCGAATCGGAAACGGCGCGATCATTGGGCACCAGACTCGCCCAATCGGCCAAGGGCTCGGTCGCGACGAGGTAATTGCCGACCGGCATGATGTGGCGCGCGATGCCGGGTTCGAGCTGCCCTAGCAGCGCATCGCCAGCAAGGACACCGAAACGTGCGCTGACCGAGGCCGTTGCCGTTTTCACCAGAACACCCGACGCCGTGTTCTCGATGATTAACGCGGGCGATTGCTCAAACAACCGAACCCCTGCCTGTCGCGCGGCCTCCGCCAGTCCCAGCGTGAAATTGAGCGGGTGATAATGCCCGCCAAGACGATCGAGCAAACCACCGCAATACCCATCTGTGCCGATCTCTGCGGCGATCTGAAAGCGGTCGACCGGGACTGCATGAGGATAATCCATCACCCGGGCCAGGCACTCGACCTCCCGGGCGATGTCTTCCAGATCGGCGGGTTTGACCGCAGCGGTCAAATGTCCAGTGGATTTTAAATCGCAGTCGATACGGTGGCGCCGGATCAGATCAACCAGCACATACCGCGCCTCGACGCCGAGATCGAACAGACGACGGGCATCGTGGGCACCGTAGCGGTTAACCAGTTCAACCGCATTTTTGCGCAGTCCCGGAATGATCTGGCCGCCATTTCGGCCCGATGCCCCCCAACCGATCTGCCCGCCTTCCAGTAGGACGACGGTATAACCAGCCCTTACTGCGTGCAGGGCTGCCGACACCCCGGTACAACCGCCGCCAATCACACAGAGATCGGCCTCGATATCGCCTTCCAGCACCGGCGCGGCCGTGAAGCGGTTCGCCGATGCCAGATAATAGGAACGCTCGAAACCAAGCCCGCCATTGAACTCCACCTAATGCTACACCTTGAGCAGCAGGTGATCGCGCTCCCACGAACTGATGACGCCCTGATAGGCCTCCATCTCGGCTTCCTTGATATCGGTGAAGGCCTTAAAGAATCGATCGCCGAGCAGGTCGCGCACCGGCTTGCAGTTATTGAACCGGTCGATCGCCTCATCCATCGTCTTGGGCAGGGTCCGGGCCCAGCGATAGGCGTTGCCGTCGACCTTGGCCGATGGCTCGATCTTTTCCACCATGCCGATATAGCCCGAGATCAGGGATGCAGCGAAGGCGAGATACGGATTGGCGTCAGCACCGGGCAGCCGGTTTTCCACACGCCGGTTTTGCGGGTCGGAGATCGGCACGCGCAAGCCGCACGACCGATTGTCATAGCCCCATTGCAGGTTGATCGGCGCGCTGAAGCTCGGCCGCATGCGGCGGAACGAGTTGACGTTCGGCGCGAAAAGCGGGCTGATCTGCGGCAGGAACGTCTGCAATCCGCCGATGAAATGCATGAATTTGGGACTGTCGGAGCCGTCCTTGCGCGCGAACAGATTGCGGCCGGTCTTCAGATCGACGACCGATTGATGGATATGCATCGCACTGCCCGGCTGATGCGCCATCGGCTTCGCCATGAAGGTGGCATAGACCTTGTGCTGCAAGGCGACTTGGCGGACCAGCCGCTTGAACACGATCACCTGATCAGCCAGACGGATCGGGTCGCCGTGATTGAAATTGATTTCGAGCTGTGCCGATCCCGATTCATGGATCAGCGTGTCGATTTCAAGGTCGGCTGTCTCGGCATTCTCGTAAATCGCCTCAATCACTCCTCAAAGAATCCGAATTGCACCGCCATCAGGACGAACGGGAAGATATTCATCGTTGCATACGACAACATAAAGAAAGGCGAGGAGTTGTCATTTGATTATGGGTTTGATCCCCGCTAAGAGGCGGGGAGTGCTATAATAGTGGAT
>CAIZEE010000559.1 GCA_903931835.1 uncultured Elstera sp. | reverse complement strand
GTTCTCTTTTTAATAAGACACCCTCGGCCTTCCCCAAAAGATCAACCACGATATTGCCTTTTTCAAAACGGTATACTGTGCCGCTGACGATTTCGCCGACGCGGGTTTGGAATTCATTAAAAATCACGTCTTTCTCTGCTTCGCGCATCTTTTGGGGAAGGCTGTGTGTCTTTGTTCCGGTACTGAGTTGTAGAAGTAGATTCTGAGTCTCTGAGATTCACCCCGAATCGTCGTTCACCACCCTCACGCATAAATGGGCCGGCTAGGCGATAGACATTGGTCTCATTAAGCCTGGTGTGAATGCGCCGGATCTCGATTGTCAGCCAGCCGCGACGTGATAGGTCCCGCATGGCGAGCTGCACCGCTCGATCGCTCAAACCAGCGCGATTGGCGATCTCGGGCACGCTGGCGTCAGTATGACCAGTTGACCTGGCGAGCTGCCAGAGCACGGCTGCTACGCGCTCGATCGACGGTTTTAGCCCGGCTTCAATAACTTCACGCGGCAAGCGCTGCGCGAGGCGCCGCGTGCGCTGACGATATGCAGCTGCGGTAGCGGAGGCGGGGCGTGAGGGTGCCTTCATCCGCTGCGCCTGGCGCATCTGGTGCTGTCGCTCGACGTCCTCGATCGTGAGTTCGCCGCGCTCAATTGCTGCGCTTAAATTACGCCACTCTGTGCCCGAAAAAATGGGCGCACTTGTCCCTGGCCCGAAATTAGCCATGTCACGGCTCCGTTGTTGGGCCGTGACTGAGACAAAGCGCTCCCGTTCGCAGAAAATGTGATTTTCCGCTTGCGTCTGTCCGGGGGGTCTGTGAGAATCAGGTTGTTCAGAACTGATTTTCGGGGTGTGACCCCCCGGCTATGGAGCCCCTGCCAGCCACGGCGGGGGTTTCGTCGTTTTTAGGCTATGCCTTCGGCACCTCCTGGTGAGATTTAAGCGGGTATTCTGGCGCGTGGTCGTCTGGAATCGCAAGCCAGAAAACTAAATGCAGCGTCGAATCACAGATCGCGCCACAACATTCAGGGTGTGTGTTGAAGCTCAGTGGCCGTCGTTACGGGCCAATAGGCCACGGCAACCCACTGAATCCCGGCTTGTATGACGGAGATCCAAATGTCATCGGGCGGGCCGTTGAGCATCCTGATCGCGTCCTCGTCGTCGAGAAAGTGAAAGGCAGCCAACTCGCTATCCGTGATGGCTATCTTGCCCTCATGGCCGCCGGCGAGTACCTCGGCGATCGTGGCTCGTGCCTGCATCGGAATCGTGTCACCGTGTAGAACGTCAGGCTTTAGCGGGAGGGTGACCGTGGGTATCATGATATCTACCTCGTCATGGTATGAGTCATCTAGATATCAGGATAACAACCGTGGTCGAAAAGCAAGAGTCGTCTAAACCATTGCGCCAGATGATGGTGCGGGTTGATGAGGATGTTTACGTGGCGGTCAAAGTCATGGCCGCGCGGCAGCATCGGACGATGGCTGAGGTGATATCCGACCTAGTGCGGCGGGCGGCCTCGAACGACCAATAAAGCTCTTCTTCCGAGGTATAACACCCAAAG
>CAIZEE010000558.1 GCA_903931835.1 uncultured Elstera sp. | reverse complement strand
TTGCCGGCCATCTGATCGCCGCGGGCGGCAAACGCCTGCGCCCGATGATCACGCTGGCATCCAGCCGGTTGTGCGGCTACACCGGAACGCGGCATCACGCGCTCGCGGCAAGCGTGGAGTTCATTCACACCGCGACATTGCTGCATGACGATGTGGTCGATGACAGCGATCTGCGCCGGGGTCTCGCCAGCGCCAATGCGGTTTTCGGCAACAAGGCGAGCGTTCTGGTCGGTGATTTCCTGTTCAGCCGCGCCTTCTCGCTGATGGTCGAGGACGGGTCGCTGCGCGTCCTTGATATTCTCAGCCACGCGTCCGCCGTGATCGCGGAAGGCGAGGTCCATCAGCTGATCACCGCCAATGACCTGGAGACGACGGAGCAGAGCTATCTCGAAGTGATTGGCGCCAAGACCGCCGAGCTGTTCGCCGCAGCCGCCAAGATCGGCGGCGTCGTCGCCGAACGGAGTGAAGAGGATATCGCCGCACTCGGCCGCTTCGGCCTTAATCTCGGATTTTCCTTCCAGCTCGTCGATGACGCGCTGGATTACTCGGCCAGCGAGGAAGCGCTCGGCAAGACCATCGGCGACGATTTCCGCGAGGGTAAGATCACCCTGCCGGTCATCCTCGCCTATGCCCAGGGATCGCCTGATGAACGCCAGTTCTGGCGCCGCGCGTTGGAGCAATTGGACCAGAGCGATCAGGACTTGGCGCGCGCCACCAAATTGCTGGACCGCAGCGGCGCCTTGGCCGAAACACTGGCGCGCGCGCGCCATTACGGCGGCCTAGCCGCCCGTGCGCTCGACGGATTTCCCGACACTGCCGAACGGCGCGCCCTGCTCGAAGCCGTGAATTTTGCGATCGAGCGAGCGTTCTAGGACGACGAAGACAGTTTTTGGGAACCGAAGACCGGCCTCGCGCCATTGCGTCACAATTTGGGCATGCTATAACCCGGCACTAGACTAAACCGTGTTCGGGGGGCCGGCATCGGAGAATAGACCCATGACCGCACCGCTGATCTACGTCCTGAACGGTCCGAACATCAATTTCCTTGGTATTCGCGAGCCGGAAATCTACGGCACGCTAAGCATGGCGGATGTAAAGGATATCTGCGCCAAGTCGGCCGAAGCCTGTTCGGTCGCAATCGATTTCCGCCAATCCAATCATGAAGGCGTGCTGGTGGATTGGATTCAGGAGGCGCACGGCAGAGCTGCCGGCATCGTGCTGAATGCCGGGGCCTATACCCATACGTCGATCGCGATACTCGATGCGCTGAGATCGATCACCGTACCCTGCATTGAGGTGCATCTGACCAATGTGCAGCGCCGCGAACCCTATCGTCACCAATCATACCTGGGCCAGGAAGTCGTCGGCATCATCGCCGGCTTTGGCGGCGACAGCTACCGCTTGGCGATCGACGCGATGGCCGCTTTGCTGAAACCCGGCCGGTAACAATCCGACCCGTCTCGATACACTCAACCGATTGACAAGATAGAGCACTGATGGCGAAGCAAGAACTGGACGCAGACCTGATCCGCAAACTCGCGGCATTGTTGGAAGAAACCGGCCTTACCGAAATCGAATTCGCCAATCAGACAGTGCGGGTGAAGGTCGGTCGCAACCACCCGATGCCAAGCTACACGGTCGCCGGCCCCGCCCCGATAGCGGCGGCGACCGTTTCACCGACGGTGTCGCCGGCCGCACCGGCCGCCGATCACCCCGGCATGGTCAAATCGCCAATGGTTGGCACGATATATCTGTCACCAGAGCCCGGTGCTGCCCCCTATGTCTCCCCTGGCTCGGCCGTGAAGGCTGGGCAGACGCTGTTGATCATAGAGGCAATGAAGGTCATGAATCCGGTTACGGCTCCCATTGCAGGCAAAATCGGCACGATATTGGCCAAAGATGGCCAGCCGGTCGAATTCGGTGAATCGCTTCTGATCATCGAAGCGTAAGGCAGTCCCCGTGTTTGAAAAAATCCTGATCGCCAATCGCGGTGAAATAGCGCTCCGCATCCATCGCGCCTGCCGCGAACTTGGCATTCAAACGGTTGCGGTCCATTCGACCGCCGATGCCGATGCGATGCATGTGCGCCTTGCGGATGAAAGCGTGTGCATCGGGCCACCGCCAGCCCGGCAAAGCTATTTGAACGTCGCAGCCTTGCTGACCGCAGCGGACATCACCGGCGCCGATGCGATCCATCCGGGGGTCGGCTTCCTGTCCGAGAGCGCTGATTTCGCAGCAATGGTTCAGGAACACGGGTTTACCTGGATCGGACCATCGCCCGAGCACATCCGCATTATGGGCGATAAGATCACAGCCAAACAGGCGGTGATGAAGCTCGGCATACCAACCGTTCCGGGCTCCGCCGAATCGCTGACCGACGATGAAGAAGCCGTGTCGCTGGCCAATGAGATCGGCTATCCGGTACTGGTCAAGGCGACCGGCGGCGGCGGCGGCAAGGGCATGAAGATCGCCCGCAACGAGGCGGAATTGCGCGCAGCCTTGCCGCTCGCGCGATCCGAAGCCAAGGCGTTCTTCAATAATGACGCGGTGTTTTTGGAGAAATTCCTGGAACGCCCCCGCCACATCGAATTGCAGATCCTGGGCGACGGACAGGGCCATGTGGTCCATCTGGGCGAACGCGATTGTTCGCTGCAACGCCGGCACCAGAAGTTGCTCGAAGAGGCGCCCTCGCCGGCATTGAACGCGGCAGCCCGTCAAGAGATTGGCGACATCGCGGTAAAGGCGATGCTGGATTTCGGCTATGCCAGCGCCGGCACGCTCGAATTCCTCTATGAGGACGGCAAATTCTATTTCATCGAGATGAACACGCGTCTCCAGGTCGAACATCCAGTGACCGAATGGATCACCGGCATTGATCTGGTACGCGAGCAGATCAAAATCGCAGCCGGTGCGGCGCTATCCTTCCGTCAGGAGGATATCCGTCTGCACGGCCATGCAATCGAGGTTCGCATCAACGCGGAAAACCCCGATACGTTCGCGCCATCGCCTGGGCTGATCACCGATTACCATGCCCCGGGCGGCCCCGGTGTGCGGGTCGATAGCGGGTTGTTTAGCGGCTACCGCGTGCCATCGCATTATGACAGCCTCGTCTCCAAACTGATCGTGCATGGCGCCACGCGCAATGAGTGCCTGATGCGCCTGCGACGGGCGCTGGAGGAATATGTGATCAGCGGTATCGAGACGACGATCCCGCTGCATCGCAGACTTATTCAGTCGCCAGACTTTTTGAACGGCGATTATGATA
Source organism: uncultured Elstera sp. (assembly GCA_903931835.1). Taxonomy (GTDB): domain Bacteria; phylum Pseudomonadota; class Alphaproteobacteria; order Elsterales; family Elsteraceae; genus CAIZEE01. The sequence goes on along the minus strand of CAIZEE010000558.1, from coordinate 3,461 downwards.
TCCACTGGCTTGAACGGCTTATGGAAGACGATCGGACACGTGTCTAGGCGACCATCCAATAGTAACGGCAGGTGTTGGTGACGCGGCGGCTGACGCCGGATATTCTGCTCAACGCTTATGCCATCGGCATCTTCCCGATGGCAGAAAATCGCGACGATCCTGAGCTGTACTGGGTTGACCCTGAATTGCGTGGCATCCTGCCGCTGGACGGGTTCCACGTACCGCGACGGCTTGCCCGCACGCTGCGCCGGGCCCCGTTCGAAATCCGCGCTGATAGCGCCTTTGCTGACGTGCTGCGAGGCTGTGCGGAGGCCACAACCGACCGGCCGCAAACCTGGATCAACACCGAGATCGAACAACTTTATACTCAGTTATTCGAGTGCGGCCACGCGCATAGCGTTGAGGCCTGGGCGAATGGCGAGCTGGTCGGCGGCCTTTACGGCGTGCATATCGGCGGCGCCTTTTTTGGCGAAAGCATGTTCAGCCGGGCGACCGATGCCAGCAAGGTGGCACTCGCCCATCTCGTTGCACGGCTGAAATGCGGTGGGTTCAGCCTGCTCGACACCCAGTTCGTGACGGCGCATCTCAGCCAGTTCGGCGTGATTCAGATACCGCGCGCCGACTATCGCAAACGCCTCAGGGCTGCTATTCAGGAGCGCGCCGAATTTCCCGTCACCTTTGCGGAGAGTCAGTTCTGGCACTATGTCGGTTCCGAGTGAAGACCTCCTCCGCGACGCCCTGATCGCCACGGCCAAGCGCGACGCACAAGCGTTCAATGCGCTCTATGAGCAAGTCAGCCCCAGCCTGTTTGCGCTGGCATTGCGCATCACGCGACATCGCATGACGGCGGAGGATGTGCTGCGCGATGCCTTCGTCACCATCTGGAAAACGGCCGATCAGTTCGACCCGGCCAAACAGGACGCGCTCGCCACGCTCACCGCCATCGTGCGTGGTCTGGCGCTGGATCGGGCAGCGCAGGGCATGAGCCGCCCCGGCGCCATTGCAACGCCGATCGCCGAGCTGGAACGCCGCACCCTCGACCGGCTTAGCGACGATCCGACTGGGCATCTGCTGCGCAGCGCACTTTTGGGACTGCCCGAGGGCGAGCGCCGGGTGGTGCTGCTCGCTTTCCTCGACGGCTCCGATTACGAGGAAATCTCGCTTAGCCTCGATTTAGCCCCAGGCACGGTCAGCGCCTGGATCAAGCGCGCCTTGCACAAATTGCGCAGGACCGCGTCGTGACTGTCGCCGATCCAATGCATCTCGAGCAAGACAGCCTGGACATATTGGCCGGCGAATTCGTGCTGGGCACGCTGAACGAAACGGCGCGGCGGCAATGCGCGCTTCTGGCGGCAGCCAACCCCGCCTTCTTCGAGCGCATTCGTTTCTGGCAGACGATCCTGGCCCCGCTTGCTCTGACTCCGGTGCCAGTCTCGCCCCTGAGCGATCTGTGGCAACAAATCGCGCGTCTCACGATCGATACGGCAAAACCGGCACCACCACCCCAGCCCGTCGTCGCGACTGCCTCATTCGCTGATGCAGAAGACGAGGATGAGGGCACGAATGAGCAGCCGGCCCGGTCACGCTCGCTCTGGCGTTCACTCGCGGTCGGGTTTGCCTGCCTCGCCGTCATACTCGCCGCCACGATCGTCGTTCTGCTGGATCGCGCATCGTCATGGCAATCGCACCGTTTTGCGGTGCTGGTGAATGAGCAGCGTGAGCCCACATGGCTCGCGCGCAGCGACGCGACGGGACGCCAACTCGAAATAGCACCAATCGGACGGAACGCCGTCCCGGCCGACAAGGTCTTTCAGCTCTGGCTCACCGCTGGCCCCGGTACGCCGCCTCTGTCGCTTGGGCTCCTCAGCCCGGAAGGTGAAGTCATCTCAAAACTGCCAATCAGTTTCGCCCAGGCGCGCGCATTGCTCGTCAGCCTCGAGCCGATCGGCGGCTCACCCAATGGCGCACCCAGCGGCACGCCAATGGCGATCGGCACTCTGGTCGATCCGAGCGACCCCAAGCACAGCGCGAGATAACGCCGTCTGGAGCCACCGCGACGCCAGAAAGCTCTGCCATTCTCGCTGCAATCAGGTCATACGCGGCGGTGGACGGCTCAAAGGCGTGAACGAGGCCGATATCCCTAAACATTTCTCAGAAGGCGATCGAGATTGCGCCATCGCTGGCGCCCCCGTCGAACAGCTCATAAGGGGGAGACAGCAGTCGGTGCAGCATCTCCCGGCGCAACTGCCTCAGCATGCGGACATCACGCCTGCCCTATTTGCAGTCGACCACCCAAACATCGTAGACGGGATGTTCCAGCGCGTTAAGCGCGGGCGACGATGCGAACATCCAGCCGGTAAAGATCGGCTCCTTCTCATTCTGGCCTGGGTCCGGTTGGCCTGGATGGGTTTCGCGAATGGTGAGAAACGCCGACGCTTCCGGCGTCGCCTCGGGCGGATGTTTCGAACAAGCAGACGCTGTAATCTCCAGATTGCCGAATTTGACCATCTGGCCGATCGGTGCGGCAAAACGCGAAACGCGGCCTGTGACCTTATCGAGGCCTTGAAGCAGAGCCTCCGCTGCAACCGCGCCTTGAGCGCCAACGAAGAGTAATACGACTATCAGCAGAACGGGTTTCATGGCGTCTCTCGCGGCTTATCGGCAACAAAACGCAGTCGTACATAATCGACCACCCAGACACCATCGGGCCGCCTGAGTGTGGGGGCTATTTCTGCGCGAACCTCGTCGATCAACAGTGCCCGCGAGAGAGTGTCAAACCCCGCCAGAAAATGGCCGGCAAAGGTCTCAAGCCAATCACCGACATCGCCTGGCAAATTGGTCGGGCGATCAATCAGATCGATCTGCCGGACCTGGAACCCCGCCTCGGCCAGCTTGGCCCGATAGGCAACGGGATGCGGGAAATACCAAGGGTCCCGGTCGCTCGCATCAATGCCGCGCCTGGCCAACGCTGCGTAGAGGGCGGTGTGTACGGTCGCCACGTTGCCATAGCCGCCCATCTCGGCCACCACCACCCCGCCCGGCCGCAAGGCGCGCCACATGCCCTGAATGACCGCATCGGCGTTGCGCATCCAATGCAGCGCCGCGTTCGAGAGGATTGCGTCAAAATTACCGGAAAAGGTCAGCGCTGCCCCATCCATGACGCGCGCATCCAAGCCGCGAGCGACAGCGGCCTCGATTTGTTCCGCACTGGCATCGACGCCAACCACAATGGCGCCCGTGGCTGCGATCATTTCCGTGAGCGCACCATCACCGCAGCCAAGATCAAGCACACGTCGCCCGGGCCCGAGCTGCAGGAGATCCAGCAATGGCACGCCAAGATCGGCAACAAAGCGAGCGTTGCGCGCGTAACGCTCCGGATCCCAGACCTGCCCCTTGTCAGGCTCCGTCAATGCTACCGCCCAGGCGGGCTGTTCGGCTGTGCCTGAGCCGGTGCGGCATCC
>CAIZEE010000557.1 GCA_903931835.1 uncultured Elstera sp. | reverse complement strand
CGGTTGGCTTCGTGTTGGCCGATCAGTTCACCTTGTCTGCCTTTTCGCTGTTCGTCGACCATCTGCGCCTGGCCGCTGATGAGGGCGATAAAAGCCGGCCGATCCTGTGCCGCTGGACCGTGTTGGCCAGCCGCAATCAGCCGATCCGCTCAAGTTGCGGCGTGATGCTGCAACCCACCGCCGGTCTCGAAGACGCTCGGCAGTTCGACTACGTTGTGGTGGTCGGCGGCTTGCTGCATGGCGGGCGGGCGATTGATGAGGCGACCGTCGCCTATCTGCATCAGGTGGATCGGGCCGGCGTGACGCTGATCGGTGTTTGCACTGGCGGTTTCATTCTGGCGCGCGCCGGTTTGATGAATGGGCGGCGATCCTGCACCAGCTGGTATCACTATCAGGATTTCCGCGACGAATTCCCCGATCATCAACTGGTTGCCGACCGGCTGTTTGAGGTCGATGGCAATCGCATTACCTGTTCTGGCGGTGGCGGCGTCGCGGATCTCGCGAGCTTCCTGATTGAACGCCATATCGGCCGGTCGGTGGCGCAGAAGGCGCGTCATGTTTTGCTGCTCGACCGCGCAAGGCTGGGCAGTTCCGCGCAACCGCATCCGCCAGCGGGGGAGAGTGTGAGCGACGACCGCATTCGCCGCGCCATGCTGCTGATGGAACAGCATCTGACGGAGCCCTTGCCGATCGCTGCGATCGCAGCAAGGCTGAATATCTCGACCCGGCAGTTGGAGCGGCTATTCCAGGAAGCGCTGCGCATGCGTCCCTTGGCGTTCTATCGCATGCTGAGGCTGCGTTATGCGCGCTGGCTGCTCGACCGCACCGATCGTTCGATTACCGATATCGCGCTTGATTCGGGCTTTGCCGATGGCGCGCATTTCTCCAGGCAATTCAAGGCCTTCCATGGCATTACGCCGAGCGATGCGCGCTGCGGTGCCAAGCGGGACGCAGCGGCCCTTCTGCCGCAAGCCATTGTCGATCTGCCGAGCATGGCGGCATCCCGGCTGTTCGACTGAAATAAGGAGGGGATTGTGTCATGCCCGATGATGGTAAGCCGCTGACCTCTCTGGTCGCCAATCGCCTGCCTTGGCACAGTCTGGATGCCGCCTTCTATACCGATCCGGCGATCTTCGAGACCGATCTCGACGTGATCTTCGGCCGGCATTGGATCTATGTCGGCGTAGAACCAGATGTGCCCGAGCCGGGCGACTGCATGGTCGTCGATATCGGCCGCAACTCGATCCTGATCGTGCGTGACGACGACGAGGGCGTGCGCGCCTTCCATAATGTCTGCCGGCATCGCGGCGCCAAGCTGGTACAGGAACCCAAGACCTCCGTCGGCAATATCGTTTGCCCGTATCATCAGTGGACCTACGGCGTTGATGGAACGCTGCGCTTTGCCGAGCATATGGCGGCTGATTTCGATCGTTCGTGCCACGGGCTGAAGCCGATTCACCTGAAATCGGTCGCGGGATTGCTGTTCATCTGCCTCAGCGACAACCCGCCGGATGATATCGATGATATGGCGGCAGCGCTGACGCCGTATCTGGCGCCGCACGACCTGCCCAATGCCAAGGTGGTCAAGCAGATCGATCTTATCGAGCTCGGCAATTGGAAACTGACGATGGAGAATAATCGCGAGTGCTATCACTGCGCGAGCAGCCATCCTGAGCTGACCGTCTCGCTCTTCGAATACGGTTTCGGCTTTGATCCTAATAGCGGCACTGAAGCACGTCGGGAATTGGCCGCCCGCTACCAGGCTCTGGTCGGCCAATGCCATATCGATTGGGAGAAGAACGGCCTGCCGTCGCGCGAGATCGATCATCTGGACGACCGCCCAACCGGTTATCGCACCGAGCGTTTGCCTCTTGACGGCACCGGTGAATCACAAACGCTGAATACCGCGCGCGCCTCCACGAAGCTCCTGGGCAACCTGACCGATGCCAAGCTCGGCGGGTTGTCGATGTGGACACAGCCCAATTCCTGGCACCATTTCATGGCCGACCACATCGTCACCTTCAGCGTCATTCCGCTTGAACCCGAGCGCACGCTGCTGCGCACCAAATGGCTGGTGCATAAGGATGCGGTCGAGGGTGTCGATTACAATATCAACAATATCACCGCTGTCTGGGAGGCGACCAACAAGCAGGATGGCGATCTGGTTGCTATGGCGCAAGCGGGTGCCCGGACTTCGGGATATGAGCCTGGGCCATATTCGCCCTTTACCGAAGGTCTGGTTGAGAAGTTCAGCGCCTGGTACATCAGCCGCCTCAAAGCCCATCAGGAGCCGTAATGGGCGAGGTCTTGCCGCCGATCTGGGATCCCGAAGAGGATGACGTGCTGGTCTGCCGCCAGGTGCGGCAGGAGACGCATGACGTCAAAACCTTCGTGTTTGCAGCGCGTAAGCCGGCTTTGTTTAAGTTCGATCCTGGGCAATTTCTGACCTTCGACCTGACGATCAACGGCACTGCGATCAATCGTTGCTACACGATCTCGTCGCCACCCACGCGGCCCTATACGGCGACGATCAGCGTCAAGCGTGTGGCGGGCGGACCGGTTTCGAATTGGTTGCATGACAACCTCAGGCCCGGCATGGAGATTAGGGCGGTTGGACCCATGGGTGTCTTCACGCCACAAGCCGATGATGCCAAGAAATACTTGTTCCTGTCCGGTGGCAGCGGGATCACGCCGCTGATGTCGATGAGCCGGTATTTCCACGATCTGGCGGAACCGGTCGATATCGTCTTCGTTCATAGCGCGCGCAGCCCGGCGGATATCATTTTCCGCCAGGAATTGGCGCTGCTTGAGAAGAACATGCACAGCTTCCGCGCGGTCGCGATCTGCGAGGCGGATTCCGATGGTGAGAAGTGGGGTGGTTATCGCGGCCGTTTGTCGGCAGCAGCACTCAAGCTGATAGCGCCCGATTTCCTTCAGCGTTCCGTCTTCACCTGTGGCCCGTCGCCCTACATGGCAGCGGTGCGGGAGATGCTGAAGACCGAAGCCTATCCGATGGACCGGTATCACGAGGAAAGCTTCTCGTTTGAAGATCTGTCGCCGGCCGAAACCGTGGCGCCGGTCGCATCCGGCGAGTGCGGTTTCCGAGTCGAGTTCGCCAAAAGCGGGCGGGTGATCGAGGTCGCGCCGGACGGATTCATTCTGGAGGCTGCGCGTGCCGCCGGTCTCCGCCTGCCATCCTCCTGCACGCAGGGGCTTTGCGGAACCTGCAAAAGCAAGCTCGTCTCCGGCACGGTCGACATGAAACATCAGGGCGGTATCCGCCAGCGCGAGATCGATCAGGGGCAGATCCTGATCTGCTGCTCCAAGCCGACCAGCGATTTGGTGATCGACCGCTGATGATCGCGAATTCTGAGGCGCTGCTGAAACCTCTGACGATCCGGCATCTGACCATCCGCAATCGCGTGATGAGCACCAGCCACGCGCCGGGATATGGCAAGGACGGCAAGCCGCAGGAACGCTATCAGCTTTATCACGAGGAAAAGGCCAAGGGCGGTATCGGCCTTACCATGTTCGGCGGCTCATCCTCGGTGGCGCTGGACAGCCCGGCGACGCCGTGGAACCAGATCGCCGTCACCGATGACAGCGTCATTCCGTATTTCCAGAGCTTCGCTGAGCGGATTCACCAGCATGGTGCGAAGCTGATGATCCAGCTGACCCATATGGGCCGGCGCACCCGTGCTGATACGGATAACTGGCTGCCGACGCTGTCTGCCTCGGCTAGGCGTGAGCCGGCCTCGCGCTCGATCCCACGGGCCATGGATCAGAGCGATATCGACCGCGTGATCGGCGAATTCGCCGCCGCCG
>CAIZEE010000556.1 GCA_903931835.1 uncultured Elstera sp. | reverse complement strand
GTCGCGCTCGAAGCGGGATGTCAATTCCCGGGTCTTGATCTTGCTTGCCTCGACATCGGGCTGATCAAACGGATCGATGCCGATAACAGCGCCGGCCACCGCCGTCGCAATCTCCCAGCGGAAGAACTCCTGGCCGAGTTGAATGCGGTCGGCAATGCGGATGCGAACGACTGGGTGTCCAGCCTTCGACAGCACATCGAGTGCCTGTTGCTGAGCTGCGTCATCGTCACCGGCCAGAGCCAGCGAGACGAAGAGACGATCATCGCCATAGAGCGACGGCTCACCGAGCGGTTCCCGATCTATCGGCACCAGGCCGACACCGTTCTTGCCAGTCGATTCGGCAATCAATTGCTCCGCCCAGGCGCCAAATCCGGCGAGGGAGGGCGACGTGATGATCGTCACCTTGTCGCGGCCCTGGCGGTGAGCTACCCCAAGCGCCAGCCCAAGCTGAATCCCGGGGTTGGCAGAGGCCGGCACGTCAGCGCCGCAGCCATGCACCATCATCTGGGCAGAGCTAAGGAAACGGGCGATGTCGACACCGATTGCCGCCGCCGGCACCAGGCCGAAATCGGACAACACGGAATAGCGGCCGCCAATTTGCTTATCGCCCAGGAAGCAGGCGTAAAACCCCTCGCGTTCGGCCAGTTTCTGAAGCTCGGATCCGGGATCCGTGACCGCGACGAAGCGTTTGCCGGCCGTCTTCTCACCAACCGCCTGTCTGACCAGCGCATAGAAATACTGGAAGAAGATCGCCGTCTCCAGCGTCGTGCCCGACTTGCTCGAGACGATGAACAGGCTGCGTCTCAGATCGATGCGCTGGGTCAACGCGGCAATCTGGCTAGGATCGGTCGAGTCCAGCATGAGCAATTGCGGAAATCCGTCGGCCCGGCCAAACACGCCGCCGATCACCTCCGGCCCGAGGCTCGATCCCCCCATGCCGAGCAGCACGATTTGCGCGAATCCCTCCGCGGCTACGTGATCGCGGAGCGCGGTTAACCGCCCCATCCCGTCGATCTCGCGGCCAACAATATCAAGCCAGCCGAGCCACTCAGCCTCCGGCCCGCCCGACCAGAGTGTCGGATCACGCGACCATAATCGGCGGACGTTGCCCGACCGGCGCCAAAGATCGAGTTCCCGCGCCAAAGCGGGCTCGAGGACGCCAAGCGCCATGGTCTGTTCGCCAATCCGCGCACCAGCCCAGGCAAGCCGCTTGGCCGCGACGGTCGCCAGCAACGCGTCGGCGGCGTCGACAAACAGTGTCAACCCATCGGCGAGCAGACGGTCGGCGATGCCGATGCGGTCGATGCCCAGCCGGTCGGCCTCTTTCAGCACCGCCTCAGCCCGATCCAACGCCTCGGTCAGACTGGGGCGGGTCATGCCATGGTCGCGAAAGGCGTCGAGCGTCGCGGGCGGCATGGTGTTGACCGTGTCCGGCCCGATCAATTCCTCGACGTAAAGGACATCACGGTAATTGGGGTTCTTCGTGCCGGTACTGGCCCAGAGCAGCCGCTGCGGCATGGCGCGCTTGGCCGCCAGCGCGTGCCAGCGCGGGGACGCGAGCACCTTCTGATAATAGCGGTAGGCGAGTTTGGCATTGGCGATCGCGACACGGCCGCGCAAAGCGCCCAGCGCCGCCGCATCACCGTCTCCTGCTGCGATACGCCGGTCGATCTCGGCATCAACCATAACGTCGACGCGGCTGATGAAGAAACTGGCGACGCTGGCGACATGCGAGGGATCACCACCGGCAGCGGCGAAGGCCTCCAAGCCTGACAGATAGGCCTCGGCCACAGCCTCATAGGCGGATTGGGCGAATAGCAGGGTGACATTGACATTGACGCCGGCGGCAATCAGCGCGCGGATCGCCTGGCAGCCAGCCTCGGTCGCCGGCACTTTGATCATGAGATTGGGCCGACCAACCGCCTGCCACAGGCGCAAGCCCTCCTGCTCGGTGGCCAGTGCATCATGCGCTAGATAGGGGGAGACCTCGAGGCTGATATAGCCGTCTTTGGCTTTGCTCGCCTGATAGACCGGCAGAAGCTGATCGGCTGCCTCACGGATATCCGTGATCGCCAGATGCTCATAGACGGCATTAACGGATACGTCGCCGCGTTCCAGCAGCGCCGCGACGAGTGGATCGTAATCCGTGCCGGTCCCGATCGCCTTCTCAAAGATTGCCGGATTGGAGGTAACACCCTGAACGCCATCTTGGGCGATCAGATCCCGCAAAGTCCCTTTGGTCAGGAGCGGTCGGCTGACATAGTCCAGCCAGACCGACTGCCCCTCACTCAAAAGCTGCTGAAGTCTATTGCCACTCATCCCGCGTCCTTCCACGGCACCTCAATCGAGACCGAATAGATATTCGATTTGAGCTGCCACGGAAGGACTATTTGTACAACGTGACTAGTTCTGGACCTTCGCCTTGCTGTCCGGGAAGGAATCGACGCACTGCTTCTTAAGATCGGCATCCTCGATCCCGCCGCATTCGCGCTTGATGCGCTCATTACGAAAGCCCGGATTCTCAGCGACCATCGATTGATAGCTCTGGCTTTCCTTGACGTTCTGCTGCGGGCTTTCAGTATTCGGCGGATTGGGGACCGGCTGCATGGCGGTCACGTTATCCGCCGGCGCCTGCGCGAAGGCTAGCGGCGCCGACATCAGCGCGACGCCAAGGGCGAGAATGGATGCGGTCTTCAGCATAATATGAACTCCTATTGCTATGCGGATGGCTCTAGCACTGTGCGATGAGAACGTCTGGGCGCGGTTTACGTTCCCGTCCCGAATACCAGCCAGCCAATGGTAGCACGGCAATTGAGACGATTTTGCGGAGCCTTCGCTTGACCAACTTTGCTCAACTGGCTACCCCTGACTCCGAAAATTTGGATTACCAATAGTTCGATCACGAAGGGAATTCGCATGTTGCGCATCTGGGGCCGCCGAAATTCGGGTAATGTGCGCAAGGTTCTTTGGACAACCGCTATACTCGGCATCGATTTTGAGCTGATCGAGGCGGGCGGCGCGTTCGGCGTCGTCGATACGCCCGAATTCGCCGCCATGAACCCCAATCGGCTGGTGCCGGTGATCGATCATGACGGTTTCATCCTGTGGGAATCACACTCCATTATTCGCTATCTGGCGAACGAGTTCGACGATGCGGGAGTGCTCTATCCGACCTTGGCGCAACCCCGCGCGGAGGTGGATCGCTGGCTTGACTGGCTGGCCACGACGCTTCAGCCGGCCGAACGCCCGATGTTCCTTGGCCGCTTGCGCACGCCACCAGAAAAGCGCGACTGGGCGGCGATCGAGGCCAGTGAAAAATCGCTGGCGCGCCTGTTCACCATCGTTGATGACCAGCTCGCGGCCAACCGGTTCATGGCCGGACAGAATTTCTCGCTGGCCGATATACCGATGGGCGTGTTCGCGCACCGGTATCTGGCGATGCCGGAGATCGAACGGCCGGCGCTGCCCCATCTGACGGCATGGTTCGAGGGGCTGAATGACCGGCCAGGCTTCGGGAAATACGTGATGACCGAGCTTAGCTAAGATCAGCGTTTCGGACGCCTGCCCTCCTCTGCTTCGACTTTGCGGGCCACCTCGACACAGGCCGTGACAGATTGACCGAGCGAACTCGTATAGTAATCAGCGCCGATTGCCGTCTCTACGGCCCTCTCAGTCAATGCGGGATCTCTGTCCGGCCATAATCCGACCAGGATCGGGATACCCTTGGGCAGGTGCAGCCGCAGCCGTTGGATCAGGTAACGTAGGTGAGCCGGACTGCCGCTGATACTGAGGTAGGAGATGCACACCATCGCGGCCTGGCTCATATCCAATTTCGCAATATGATCGCGCGACACGTCGTCGTAAGTGACTGCGCTCGCCTCCAACCCATGTTTTTCCAGTAACTGTGTCAGCATCCAGGACGCTGCCTCATCGAGTTGCCCGCGTCCGGCGATGCATAAAACCCTGGATGGCTCACGCCACGATTCGGGCAATTCGTCCTCCGACACGGTTTCGGGCACCGGATTATGGGTCAGGCTGTCATCGACATCGATGTAACCGACCGTCCCGTCATCTGGTTTTGACGCAGCTGGGTCCTTGTCTTCGTGTCCGGCGAGGCCATCGACCAGTGCCCGGACGGTGGCCTTAACACGCTCGAGATGGTCCTGGTCAAGCGCCCCTCGCCTGGCATCCTCGGCCGCCATTTGTAGGCCCTTCAATGCGACCTCGTCATAATATGTCGAGAGCGAGCAGTCCTTTAGCAGCCGGTCGGCATGATCCTCCGCCTCATCAGCGTCGCCGGCCAGAATACGCTGATAGAAGCTCTCGACCGGTGTCAGCGCCGGGCGGTCGCCCAGCAGGATGTCGAGAAACTTCAGGCGTTTGACATGCCGTCCCATGACGACAAGGCACAAGGTCAGCGGCGTCGACAGAATGAGCCCGATCGGCCCCCACACCCAGGACCAGAAAATCGCCGCGACGATCACGGAAAACGGCGACAGGCCGGTACTGTTTCCGTAAACGAGCGGCTCGATCACCTGCCCTGTCACGACTTCAATCACAAAATAGAAAGCGGCGGTCCAAAGGACCATAGACCAACCGGGATCGACCGCCGCAGCCAACGCTACCGGCAGCAGCGCCGAAGCCGGCGATCCGATATAGGGCACGAAGCGCAACAAGGCCGACAGAATGCCCCAGAGCACGGGATTCGGCACCCCGATTATCAACAACCCGATGCCGATCACCACGCCGAAACCGGCATTGATGCTGAGCTGCGTCACAAAATACCGACTGAGCCTGCTTCCGCCATCATCGATCGCGAGCGTGGTCAGATGCAGATCATCCGAGCCGACCATCCTAATCAGCCGGTCACGCAGATCCTCGCGCTGAAGCAGTGCGAAAACCGCCACAACGAAGACGATGCCGAATGTCGCGAGCGGCGACAGGATCGGCGATAGATAGCGTTCGGCCAGCGCCAGCGGGCTGGCCTCGACCGGCGGCGGCGGCGCTGGTGCGAGGACCGCAGCTTGCCGCGGCGGCGCGCCCTTCACGCGGGGCGACGATTCCGCAGGCGCTGCGGGCGGCGGCGCATCGAGCCCGATCGTCTGGTGGTCTATGCCGATGCTGTCCGCGAGTTTGGTGACATGGCCGACGGCATAGTGGCGAACCGTCGAGATCTTGTCCTCCACCGTGCCGATATAGTTGGGGATATTGGTGCTGAGCTCGGCGAGTTGGGTTCCGATAATCGTACCGATCGACAAGACCAGGCCGAGCGCCAGAACCACGCCGAGCAGCACCGCCGGCACGCGCCCGAGACGCAACCGCCGAAGTAAACCGACGAGAGGAGCGAGCAGAAAGGCCAATAGCAGCGCCAGCGTCACCGGGACCAGCACATCCTTGCCGAAATACAGCGTGGCCACGATCATGACAAAAAGCGTCATGCTTCGTGACGCATCCGGTGGCAGATTTCTGGCCGTGGCTTTTTGCGCCGGCAGAAGACTAGACGGCGGATTCATGTCGGGCATAGGTGCGATCTCCGTTATTTTCTTAACATCTGATTGCGTCATTGGGTCCGGCAGCGCCGCCAATATTTGGAAATTGGTGGGCCGCAGGGGGTGATGTATCCTGCGGCGGAGGTGTCATGGACCTGACTGATCAACTCGGCCTCGTGCTCCGCCAGCTCGAAACCACGTCGCTCGTTCTGCTCGGCATGGTCGGGTATTGCCTCGTGCGCGGCTGGGTGCAGGCCCGTGTCCCCCCATGGATGGACCGGGCGTTGTTCGGCGTCGCGTGCGGATTGCTTGCAGCGATCAGCCTGATTACCTCGTTTGAACTCGTCGGCGGGATTAAAGTCGGGCTGGCCGGCGTCTGCCTGATTTGTGCCATTCTGTTCGGTGGCCTGACCGGTGGACTCACGGCATTTGCCGTCATATTGCCGGTACGCGTACTGATCAACGCGGCTGTCGCCCCATTGGCGATCACCATATTAGTGGTCAACACCGGCTGCACGGTGGCCGCGCTCTTCTGGCACCGACGACGCAATCGACCCATCGGTTGGCCGACGCTTCTCATCATCGCGATCGTGAACACGACAATGGCGGTGCTAGGCGCTGGCGTGTTGCCGTATTCGCCGCTCCCGTTCGCCGTACTCCTTCAAGTCGCCCCGGTTTACTGCACGCTTTCGATCCTGGCCGTCCTCATGATGGGCGGCATAGTGCTGTATTTCGAAAGGGAGCGCGCGTTGCGAGAAGCCTTACGGGAAAGCGAGGCACGCTTCAGGGCCGTCATTGAGAATTCGGCCGACATGATCTGCATCGTCAGCCGAGCCGGCGAGGTGCTGTACCGAAGTCCTGCATCGGCAAAGGGCCTCGGCTATCCCGAAACAGAGGTGCTGGGGCGTTCGTTCCTGCATCGGATCCATCCGGACGACCTCGCCTTCTTCAGCGCCGCATTGCAGAATCCACCTGACGATTCGTCGAAGCCGGCCACGGGAAATTCGCGCATCCTCCATAAGGACGGGTCATGGCGCCACCTGAGCTGGGCAGCGCGCGATGCCACCACCGTACCCGGCGTCGGCGGCATCGTGCTGAACATGCGTGACATCACTGAAGCCGTGATGCTGCAAGAGCAGTTGCAGCAAGCGCAAAAGATGGAAGCGGTGGGGCGATTGGCCGGCGGGATCGCGCATGACTTCAACAACATCCTCGGCGTCATCCAAGGCTTTACCCAATTCCTGGCCGAGGATTTACCGGACGGATCGCCGCAGGTCAGCTTTGTCCAGAAGATCGCCAAGGCGAGCGAGCGCGGAAAGCAGCTTGTCCAGCAAATCCTGGCTTTTGCCCGGCGCAGCGGCGTCGATCGGATGCCAACCGATCTTGGGCGGATCATCGCCGATGCACGCGAGCTATTGGCGGCGTCCCTGCCATCGAGCGTCCGCTTCGATGTGACCATTCGCGATGAGGGATTGGTGGCGGAGGTCAATAGCGGCCAGATCATGCAGATCCTGCTCAATCTTTGCCTCAACGCGAGCGATGCGCTTGCCGGCAAGCCCGGCAACATCACCGTCGAGCTCGCGCGATGTGGAGGCGACCATCAGGCGTTTTCAAGCCCGACGGCGGATGCCCGAGTAACCTTGGGGATATTGGACCCGGAACGAAGCTACGCCCAAATCATCGTGTCCGACACCGGACCCGGCATGGACCAGACGCTGCTCAACCAGGTGTTCGAGCCGTTCTTCACAACAAAGGCGCTCGGCAAGGGCACCGGCCTTGGTCTTTCAGTCGTCCATGGCCTGGTTCTGTCTTATGAGGGTGCCGGCAGCGTTACCAGCCGGCCTGGCGATGGCGTTGTCTTCACGGTGTATCTGCCGCTGACTGAGGGCGCTGTGTTGGTCGAACCGGCACTGCCACAGACAACCGGCGGAAATCGCCGCCGCATCCTGCTGGTCGACGACGACCTTGATCTTGCCGACGCGACTGCTCTTGGCCTGCAGCGCGCCGACTACGATGTCGTAACGTTCAATGACCCCGTCCTGGCGATCGAACAATACGGCGCCAATCCGCAAGGGTGGTTTGCGATCATCAGCGACCAGGACATGCCGGGCATGACCGGCCTTACGCTGTTCACGCGGCTAAAGGCGATTCATGGCGGCGTGTTGTTCGTCCTATGCACCGGCTTCAGCGATGGCGCAGTTGAACAAGAGGCCAGCGCCGCCGGCGTCGGAGCCGTGCTGATAAAACCGGTCTCAACGGCCAACCTGACGGCCTGCATCAGCGCACTTGGCGGAGCGCCCCTACGGGCCGCCGGCTAGATCGCGATCTGACGGCCGATTTCCACAACCTGGTTGCTTGGCAGGCTCAGGAAATCGCTGATATGGGCGGCGTTGCGTTCCATGATCATGAAGATGTTCGCCTGCCACGCCGGCAATCCCTTGCCATCCGGGCGTCTGATGATCGTCCCATGCCCGACATAATAGGTCACGTCGTCGACATCGATCGTACAGCTCCGCGTCTGGGCCAATTGTTCCATAACATGGGGGATGTGCGGACGCTCCATGAAGCCATAGCGCACATCGACGCGCCACAAATTAGGGCCAAGTTGGTTCAGCGTCAGCCGGTCTTCGTCACGTGTCCGGGGGATGGGCAATACGATCAGCCGCAGCACGAATAGATGCTTGTGCAAGGCCCTGTTATGCTCGACATGCCAGAGCATAACAGGCGGGGTGTGTTTGGCCGTCCGGGTCAGGAACACCCCGGTTCCGGGGACGCGCGCGACTTTTTCGGCGCCAATCTTCTCAAGGAATTCCGGGATCGGCGTGAGGGACGCTGCCAGCCGCGCATTCATTGCCGCCACGCCGCTATGCCAAATCCACATCAGCCCATAGACGACCAACGCGAGAAGCAGCGGGATGTACCCGCCCTCGGCAATCTTGGTGAGGTTCGCTGTGAAAAAGGCTCCGTCGACCACAATGAAAGCCGCCGCAACGCCGCCTGCCAGAATGATATTCCACCGCCAGATGTCGCGCATTGCGAGGAACAACAGGACCGACGTCAGCAACATGGTCAGCGACACGGCAACACCGTAAGCGGCGGCCAGGTTTTCCGATTTTCCGAAGCCGACGGTGAGTGCGATGGTGACGATCATCAACAGGAAATTGACCACGCCGACATAGATCTGGCCGTAGCCCTCCGACGAGGTCTGTTTGATCGCCATCCTAGGCAACCAGCCGAGCTGGATCGCCTGCCTGGTCATCGAAAACGCCCCGGTGATGATCGATTGGCTGGCGATGATCGTCGCCACTGTGGCAAGCCCGATCAGCGGCAGCATCAGATAATCGGGACAGAGCCGATAGAAGATGTTGCCGTCGGTCGGCGCCCCGTCAAGCACCAATGCTGCCTGCCCGGCATAGTTCAACATCAGGCTCGGAAAAACGATGGCAAACCAGGACAGCCGGATCGGCCCCCGGCCAAAATGCCCCATATCGGCATAGAGCGCCTCCGCCCCCGTCACGCACAGAAAGACGCCGCCCAGCACAAGGAACCCGTCCCAGCCGTGGCCGAACAGATAGCTCAGCCCATACCTCGGATCGAGTGCCGCCAAAACTCCCGGGTGATAGAGAATCCCCCGCACGCCCATCACGGCGATCGCAACGAACCACAGCAGCATCACGGGCCCAAAGGCGCGGCCGATCTTCTGTGTTCCCTGGGATTGAATGGCGAACAAGGCGAACAGAATCGCCGCCGCAGCCGGCACGACATAAGGCTGCAACGCCGGCGTCGCCATGTTCACGCCTTCCAGCGCTGACAGGACCGAGATGGCGGGAGTGATGGCGCCATCGCCATAAATCAGCGCAGCGCCAATCAGTCCGATTGCGACGACGGTCGGACGATGCTTGCCCTGGACGCTGAGCAGCGACATGAGCGCCAGGATGCCGCCCTCGCCATCATTATCCGCGCGCATGGCAAACAAGACGTATTTTATCGTCGTGATGAAGAACAGAGTCCAGAACACGAGCGAGAGCGCGCCCAGAATAACGCTCGCATCGGGGGACTTACCGGTCATGTCCAGGATCGTCTTGAAGGTATAAAGCGGGCTGGTGCCAAGATCGCCGAAGACGATCCCGAGTGCGGCGAGGCTCATGAGCGGAAGGCGGCGCTCGTCTGCCTTTTTCACCTTCGCCGTCTGATCGAGTGGCACAGCTGTCATAGGCGTATCCCGATTTGCAAATCCGACAAAATCAGCCCCCTGCACGGTAACCCGCTATCAACACTGAATTACAGTGAACGTTGCACGTCACCGGCAATCGTCCAGGGCGCCACGCCGGCGGCAAAGCGACTGACGAAGAAATCCAGTAAGACCCGTGTGCGAATGGAGCGCGGCCCGCCCGCCGGCGTTATCAGATTGAGCGCCAAAGGCGGCGCCGCCCAATCGCTCAAGACCGCGACCAGACGCCCAGCCTTCAGCGCCTCCCACGCAATGAAATCGGGCTGCAGCGCCACCCCCTCGCCGGCCTCCAGCGAGGCGGTCAACGCATCAGCGTTATTGGCGCTGAGCCGCGCTTTTATGGCGACCGCCTCCTCCACCCCGACTTGACCTTGGAAGCGCCAAACATCGCCGCCGCTGAGATAGCTGTAACCGAGGCAGGCATGGTCTGCGAGGTCGCGCGGCCGCAGCGGCGTGCCGTGCCGGGCAAAGTAAGCGGGCGTGCCGACGACCCAGCGTCTTACGGGGCAAAGTCGCCGCGCGATCAGGCCGGAATCCGGCAGTTCGGCGATGCGCAGGGCGACATCGATGCCGCCCGCCACAAGGTCGATGACCCGATCGTCGAGCTGCAGATCGATCGAGATCTCCGGATACGCCGCCAAAAACGCCGGCAGCGCCGGCGCCACGTGGCGGATGCCGAACGACATCGGGGCGGCCAGCCGGATGCGGCCGCGCGGTGCCGCCGATTTTGCCTGCGCCTCCGCCTCGACCGCCTC
This sequence comes from uncultured Elstera sp., assembly GCA_903931835.1. Lineage (GTDB taxonomy): Bacteria > Pseudomonadota > Alphaproteobacteria > Elsterales > Elsteraceae > CAIZEE01. The sequence goes on along the minus strand of CAIZEE010000556.1, from coordinate 2,134 downwards.
GCCTTCGGCCAGGATCTGCGCCGCCCGCACCGCCAATACCCGGCCAGTCTCGGTCAAGGCAAAGCGCCGCGAAGTTCGGTGGATCAGCTTTTCGCCAAACCTTGTCTCCAGCCGCGTCAACGCCTTGGAAACCGTCGGCCCGGACAGGCCGAGTTCGGCCGCCGCCGCGGTAAATGATCCGGTTTCCGCCAGTTTCGCGAAAATCGCCCAAGCCTCAAGGTCCGGGAGCGCCAAAGGATCACCAAAGAATTAGAAACGATGTCATTCTATTGTTTCTATTTTCATCATGCCTGTCGAGGCCCATCTTCCCTTCATCAGACGGGACGGCAGATCGTCCCCTTTTCAAGGAGACAAGAGATGATCGAACGCAGACCCTTTGCCGATTTGGGCGGGGCCAATCACGGCTGGCTCAACGCGAAGCATCACTTTTCCTTCGCCAGCTATTATGACCCGGACCGGATGAGCTGGGGCAGCCTGCGCGTCTGGAACGATGATGAGATCGCCGCCAAAACCGGCTTCCCGCCCCACCCGCATGCCGATATGGAAATCATCACCTATGTCCGGGAGGGTGCGATCACTCACGAGGACTCGCTCGGCAATGTCGGCCGGACCGAGGCCGGCGACGTACAGGTGATGTCGGCCGGATCGGGCGTGCGGCATTCGGAATATAATCTGGAGGATGAGACCACGCGCATCTTCCAGATCTGGATCCAGCCGAATACGCGGGGCGGTACACCCTCCTGGGGCGCCAGACCCTTCCCCAAGGGCGAGCGTTCCGGCCGCTTCGTGACGCTGGCAAGTGGCTTTGCCGGCGACGACGCCCTGCCGATCCGGGCCGATGCCAGGGTGATGGGAGCCACGGTCAAAGCCGGTGAGCGCATCACGCTGACCCTCGACCCGAAGCGCCATGCCTATCTGGTGCCGGCGGCCGGAACGGTCGAAGTCGGCGGCGTGCGCATCGAAGCACGCGATGGCGCCGCCATCAGCGATCTGACGAGTGTCGAGATCGTCGGCATCGAGGATGCGGAAGTCGTATTGGTCGACGCTGCGTAGGCTGTAGGGAGAGGTCCACCGGGCACACAGGTGGGCCTCTCTTTTTACACGGGCGCTGCCAGTTCCACGGCACGGTCAAACTTGGCCGGAAGCGTCGAGATGGAAGCACACACCAGCGCGCTATAGAGCTGGCAGTGCCGATGCTCCATGACATAGCCGGGAGTGACCGCTGCCACTCTAGATTTGGTGCGGACGGACGCGTACCAATGGACGACACGCGTCTCGGCCGTCAGGATCGCCTTCAGCCCCAAGACATCACTCGTTCGGAACCAATGTTCCGAAATCTCCGGCGACAGGGGATAGAAGACCTGCGGGTCGTGGATCGTCAGATTATCGCAAGCGCCCGAGGCGATCAGTTCCTGCAACAAATCCGGGCCGAGCGCATAGGGCTCCGCCAACCGCTCAGGCGGAACCGTGACCATCGCACGCAGGTATCGGGCGAACAGCGGCGCGCCCGGTACCGAACCCATCACGGCGTTGTTGACGCTGCGGTAATAAAGGCTTTCGACACGGCGGAAATATCGCCACCCCCCCGCCATCCGGCGCATCGCCTTGCGCATCACATCAAGGAGCAGCGAATACGCCCAGATCACGGGCGACCGCGATCGCCGGACGGCATGCGGCCAAACGATATATTCGCAGCCGACGAACTGCGTCGCCTCCAGCAAGGGCCGGAGCGAGGCGACCGTCACGGTATCCATGTCGAGATAAATCCCACCCTGCAGAAACAGGATCGCCGCCCGCAGAATATCCGACCGCATCACCGGGCTGGCGATACGCCCGTAGAGCAGCAAGAGCTGATCGCCGATACCAAGCTCGTCCCCTGCCTCGGCTAGACACGCGAGAGCGTCGATCCGATGCAGAGTGACGCCCGGCGCTGTGCTGAGCGCCTTCGTCTCATCGCAATCCTCCAGCGCGTCGGTATGATGCAGGATCACCTCCGACAACTCGGCACGCGCGGCCGCCGACAAAACGGCAAACACGTACGCCCACGGTATGCGGGGACCAATCCAGCAGAAATGCACGCGCGATGGGATGCTCACACGCGATAGTGGCGTGTCGCGGAGCGGATAGATAGGTG
>CAIZEE010000555.1 GCA_903931835.1 uncultured Elstera sp. | reverse complement strand
GGGTTAAAAATGGGGTTTCGTGCGTGCTTTCTGCCCTCAAAATCCTATAAAATATTATTTTCTGTTTTTTGTTTGAAATTGTCTTAAAAACCCGCCCGTTATCCCTCGGTCGATTGGTGTGCTATGGCGATGCGGCAATCGATGGGCTGGTGGGGGCGGGTTTGAGTTCATTGATCGGAATGAATTTTGGTACCAGCGTGCGGCGTCTACAGCCCAATCGCTGGGATCTGGTGGCGTTTCCGCTGGTGATCGGCGTCTTGGTGCTGTTGTCCTGGGGCACCAGCCATATGGACGTGCCGTTGGCCACGTTCGAACACACCGAGATTTCGCTCGATCCGTCCTACCTGCCCGAATACGCGCTGCGCACGACATTGCGCATGCTGTTCGCGATCGTCGGCTCTATCCTGTTCACGCTGGTCTATGCCACCCTCGCGGCGAAGAGCAAGCGGGCCGAGATGATCCTGGTGCCGATCCTCGACATCCTGCAATCCTTCCCCGTCCTGACCTATATGCCGTTTCTGGCGACCGCCTTTCTGGCGCTGTTCCCGGGCAATCTGATCGGGCTGGAGATGGCCTCGATCTTCACCATCTTCACCAGTCAGGCCTGGAACATGACGTTCAGCCTGTATCAATCGCTGCGCACCGTGCCGCGCGATCTGAACGAGGCGGCGGACGTGTTTCAGTTGACGCCTTGGCAGAAATTCTGGCGCCTCGAGCTGCCTTATGCCCTGCCCGGGCTGGTGTGGAACACCATGATGTCGATGTCGGGCGGCTGGTTCTTCGTCGTCGCCTGCGAGGCGATCCTGGTCGCCGGCCAGCCGATCGCACTGCCGGGCATCGGCTCCTACATTGCATTGGCGCTGGAACGTCAAGATATCTGGGCCGACGTTTATGCCGTCGGCACCATGCTTGTCGTCATCTTGCTCTATGACCAGCTGTTGTTCCGCCCGCTCGTCGTCTGGGCCGACAAGTTCAAGTTCGAGGATACGGCAAGCCAGCAAGTGCCGCATTCCTGGCTGCATGACGTGCTGCGCCGGACCCGCCTGCTGCGGGTGATCTCGGGCCCAATCGGCGACGCTATGCGCTTTGGTCGCAATTTGCCGATTGGCTGGAAGAGCCGGCGCATGTCACCGCTGACGGCGCGCGTACTGGAATCGATCTGGGTTGATCGCGCCTGGACTCTATTCGTCACCGCCATCGCTGCTTATGCCGCCTGGGGTGTCTATCATTTCGTGTCACAGACCGCGACCATCTGGGACCTGCTGGAAGTGCTGAAGCTCGGTTTCTACACGCTGATCCGCGTGATCGTCCTGATCGCGCTTGCGACCCTTATCTGGGTTCCGATTGGCGTCATGATCGGGCTGCGCCCGGCGCTCGCTGAGAAGGCCCAGCCGATCGCGCAGTTCCTCGCAGCCTTTCCGGCCAATCTCCTATTCCCCATCGCCGTGGTGCTGATCGTGAAGTATCAGGTCAACCCGAATATCTGGCTGTCGCCGCTGATGATCCTCGGCACGCAATGGTACATTCTGTTCAACGTCATCGCCGG
>CAIZEE010000554.1 GCA_903931835.1 uncultured Elstera sp. | reverse complement strand
TGGTGAACAAGTTACGTTCGTGCAGCCCAATTCCAGCGCGATCTCGCTTGATCGGGTGATCGGGGCGGGCGCCTCGACGATTGCAGGAACGCTGACGGCCAATGGTCAGGTGATCCTGATCAACTCGAACGGCATTTTGTTCACGTCTGGCGCCAGCGTCAATTTGGCGGGTTTGATCGCGACGACGTCGAATATTTCCGACAGTAATTTCATGGCCGGCAAGCTCGATTTCAGCCAGCCTTCGGGCAATAATTCGGCGACGGTGTTCAACGAAGGTTCGATCAACGTCGCGGCCGGCGGCTACGCGGTGTTGTCAGCAGCGGCCGTTGCCAATACCGGGACGATCACGGCGAAGCTTGGGTCTGTCGTGCTGGCGGGTGCGACGGCGTTCACGGTGGATTTTGACGGCGATGGGCTGCTGAAATATGCAGTGACGCAGGGTGTCGGCACGGCGCCCGGCACGCCGACGCTGGTTGAGCAGTCGGGCACGATTGCGGCGGATGGCGGTCAGGTTCTGCTGACCGCGCGCGCCGCCCAGGGCATCATGCATCACGTCATCAATATGGATGGCATGACCGAGGCTAACGCGGTCGCGCGCACGGCCAATGGCACGTTGATCGTCGGCGCCGTGACGCTTGATGGCGGCAGTAACGGTGCGGTTGAGGTGACGGGCTCTATCCAGGCGACCAATACGGCGGGCGCTGGCGGCACGGTTGAGGTGCTGGGTGAGAATGTAGCGCTTTCCGGCGTCGGCAATATTCAGGCCTGGGGATCTGGCGCCGGCGGCACGGTTCTATTTGGCGGCAACGAGCATGGGGCAGGGCCGCAGGCGAATGCCGAGAGCGCCTATGTCGGCTCGGGCACGACGATCACGGCGAATGCGGTGGATAATGGCAACGGCGGCAAGGTCGTCGTGTGGAGCGATGCGGCCACCTGGTTTGCCGGCAAGATCAATGTCGAGGGCGGCGTCAGCGGCGGCAATGGCGGGTTCGTCGAGACATCGGGCAAGAAATATTTGGGGGCGGTTGGCATCGTCGACGCGAAGGCGGCGCATGGAAGTGCTGGCCAGTGGCTGCTTGATCCGACCGATGTGACGATTCAAACCGGCACCACGACCGGCGGCAGCTTCTCGGGCGGCGTCTTCACACCCTATAGCGGTGCGACGGCGACGATCGATCCGACGACGATCACCGCAGCCCTGAATGGCGGGACGAGCGTCGATATCACGACGGCGTCAGTAGGTGGTGGAACCGGCAATATCACGGTATCGGCACCTATAACCATGGCGTCGACCGCGCAGACGCCGGTCACGTTGGAGTTGGATGCGTCAACCGGCGGGACGATTTTTATCAACAGTCCGATCAATGTCACCGCCGGCCAACTTGGGCTTACGCTGCAAGGCGCGGTGATCGTCAACGCGAATATCAACACCAATTATGGCTTCAGCGCTCAGGCCAATTCGACCTTCGACGCATTTTCCCAGGTCGCAGGTACAACCATTAGCACCGGCACTGGCAACCTGCAGCTAACCTATAACTCGATGACGCTAACGAAAATTGCCTCGACCGGCGGAAACGGCACTCTCACGTCGTACACCCCATATGGGCAAATCGGGATTGGGACCGGGACCGGTGTTACGAGTACTTACGGACTTGCGCTCAGCAGTCTCTCGCTTAACGCATTGACCGGGTTTGCAAATATCGATATCGGCTCGTCTTACAATACCAACTCGATCACTTTCGGCGGCTCCGTGTCGATACCGGCTGCTGGAGAGATCAATTTCGACGCAGTGAATTCGATCACGGTGATGCAGGGAGCGAATGTTACCTTTAAGGGGGTAGCAGACACGTCCGGTAATCTGCCGATCGTTCAGATGCAGACCAGCGGCGAAGGCAGTATTTCTATCGGCTACGCAGGCACAGGCGCGCTGATGAATCTTGGCGTTACCCAGCTCGGACTGTCCAGCTATTCGCTCAGCCTGCCGACGACGCCGATTTTCGCCAACAGTTCGGTCGACTCGCGCGTAACCATTGATAAGCAGAGCAGTGGCGGCAGCTTCGGTATCGGTACCGGTACCGGCCAGACGCAAATCACCGATAGCCAATTGAATGCCTTCAATGGTTTCCCAGGCATTCTTGCGATCGGTGGGCCGAATACCAATACGATCGACATTGGCGGCTCGGTCCATCTGCCGGCGCAGGTTATCATGAGCGCGGGGCAGCAATACTGCGACTGCAATTCGCCCAGCATCACCATCGAGTCTGGCGCGATCGTTACAGCGTCATCGGCGATACCAAGCGGCGCTAGTTTTGCCGGTCTGCAACTTCGGACCGGGCAGTATAGTTCTATTACCGAGAGCTCCGGCGCTTCGATCAGCGCGTACCGCGTCGGCATCTATAGCGGATACAGTACGGAGATCGATATTGCCGGATCGATCACCTCGACCGGGCTTGAGATCGAAGCTGGGGCGCCTGGGACGACTGGTTTCGGCACGATCACGCTGGAATCGACCGCATCAATCGTGACCAACGCGCCGTCTCAGGAAACATCCAAACGTGCTGACACGGTGCTGTTCACGCTCCCTGGTGGTAGCATCACCGTAGCGCCCGGCGCGACGATCAATTTCGGTGTCGGGAATCTGGCTCTGATCGCCGATAACCTGTCGATTATGAGCGCTCCCGGCGCCATCAGCGGTCCATCACGAGTGATTATTGCGCCATCGTCGACGGACGGCATCCTGATCGGCCCCTTCAGTGACTCCGCCCCTGATCTTGTATTGGCGCCGGTTCTGCTTCGCGCCGAAGGCGTATACGCGTCGCGTATCGGCATCGGCTCGGCGTCCGGTGATTGGAACGTCTCGCAGCAATTGATCAATGCGCTCTCAACCAATGTCGGGCGCTTGCAGATCGGCGCTAATGGGGCTTCGGCCGAAGTAAATATTGCCGGGACCGTCAATTTCCCGGCTGAGACGTCGATATTCGGCGGCGATATTTTGGTCGAATCGTCCGCTCGGATCACCGTTACCGGAACAACCACCTTCGACAATCCGAACGGTGCTGCCAACGGGCTGCTTCTGAACGCCAGTTGGGACGGCCAATACGGCGGCAATAATAGCCTCAATTTGTCCAATCACGGCAATATCGGCATTGAGCCAGGTGCGGTAATCTCGGTCGTCGGGTTCGTGCAGATGAGCAGCCTCGATTTCTGCACCTCCGCCTGTAATTATCACCCGGGCGTCTTGCTCGACGGCACCATTACCGCCGGCAGTATTCTGTATTTCGATAACGGTGTCGGCGCCCATGTCATCGTCGGGCCGAACGCTGTGCTGACCTCGACCGGGTCTGCGAGCGTCGGCGGCATTCAGTTATCTCCTGATGTCGGCGGCGAGATTTCGCTGATCGGCGGGGCGACGATCAATGCCGGTTTGGGGGAGCTTGTCCTGACGACGGATAAACTCGACCTCTCGGTACCGGGCGATTTGACGATCTATGGTAACTCGGCGAAGGGTTCGACCGGAGGGTCTCTGACCATTTCGCTGAGCAGTGCCGGGTCTCTGTCAGTCAGCGGGGCTGGTGTTGTCGTCGATACCGCCGAGGCCGAGCAGAACGGTCTAATCGGTGTTAATAGTGCGACGATCGGTGCCGGCGGCGCTTCTGGTACGCTGCAGCTTTCAACTGAGGTTATGCTGGCGTTGTCGCAGAATTCGCCGCTATATCTCGGCGATACGGGCACACAGGTGGCCTTTGGGGCGAACATCACGCCCGGCCCGGTTGAGTTCACTCACGCCTGCTTGGTGGCGCAATCCTGTGGCGAGACGACGAGCCAAGTAACCACGGCCCTTAATCAGGTCACGGCGCTGGCTGGTCTATCCAGACAGAATAATTTCCCCAGTTCCGGCCAGCAAAGCGGCTTTGGCTCGCTTGATCTAACCTCGCTTGGGTTTGGTGTGGCGCCGCCGAAAGGGCCTGACTCTGGTGAGAAGGGCAGTGGTGGTTCTGGCGGCTTTGGCGGCGGCGACGCGGCGAATAGCCCGAGCGGCCAAGCGGCATCCGGACCCAAGGCGCCGCAAGTGACGGTCTTGATCGCCGGTAAGCTTGTCGCTCTTCCGCCCCGTCCACCATTTGATCCGGGTATTCCAGGCCTTGGCGGCGAAAACTCCAGCTTGGGGAATAGTGGATTATGGTAGACCTTGTCGGTACCATAGATCCCATGTCAGAGCTTCGTCCGTTTCGCACAAGATTGCGCAATTCGACAGGGCTTCGGTCCTG
>CAIZEE010000553.1 GCA_903931835.1 uncultured Elstera sp. | reverse complement strand
TGCTGGTGTCTACCGCGAGAAGGCATCGGGTGCCCGCGCCGACCGCCCCGAGATCCTCAGGATGATCGCCGATTTGCAGCCCGGCGAAGTGGGGTCACGACAAGAGTAGTTCGCAGGTGTCCGGAATCAGTGAACATAAGGGCAACGATATAGGTTGCCGCGTGTCAGTTGCGCTATCAGGGGTCGGATAATGTGGCTGAGGCGCCATCTCTGATCCTCATGATGGTTTGGCGGCTGGTCTTAAAGGCGCGCGACAGCGCAGACACGCCGGCTCCGTCCTTCAGGTGTTGCGCCACGTCCCTGCGCTGATCATCATTGAGGCTGGCGGGCCGTCCCAGCGTTTTGCCTTCGGCTTTGGCCCGGTTGAGGCCAGCCTGAGTGCGCTCGATCAGGAGGTCGCGTTCGAACTCGGCTACGGCGTTGATGACATGCATGGTCAGCTTACCGGTCGAGCTGGCGAGATCGACACCGCCCAGAGCGAGGCAATGCACCCGCACCCCGATGCCGGCGAGTTTGGCGACGGTGCTGCTGACATCCATGGCATTGCGGCCGAGGCGGTCGAGTTTTGTGACGATGAGGACGTCGCCGGGTTCGAGCCGGTCAAGCAAGCGGGTGAAGCCCCGGCGCTGCGCCGTAGCGACGCTGCCCGAGATCGTTTCGGTCACCACCCGGCGCGGTTCGACCTTGAAGCCAGCGGCCTGGATCTCCTGGATCTGGTTGTCGGTTGTCTGGCTGATGGTCGAGACACGGACGTAGGCAAAGGTGCGAGGCATGGGCGATTCCGCCCGGAAAGGGTGTCCGGAATATGGACCTCGTCCAAAATACTGTAAAGCTAATTTCCGGACAGATCCCCGGGGTCTGTCCGCAACCGATCGATTCTGGACAGGCTTGCCAAGCGGTTGATCCGTGGGAATGGCCACGGAACGGAACGCGTCTTTTTAAGGCCCGTGGTCGAATGGACACCGACCGTATAGCCAAGCTATCGGTGCCGATAATGGCGATAGACGCAACATTTTCCGAAGGATAACCATGGCGCAGCGGCCGTTGCTCAAAGCCGATCGGTGGGTCGCTCTTCTTGGAGTGCCGACGGACGAGGAGACGTTGATTCGGCACTATACTCTCACTCAGGCAGAACTGGACCTGGTGCAGGCAAAGACAGCGGCCTACAATCAGCTCGGACTGGCGATTCAGCTTTGCCTCATTCGCCACATCGGCCGATGCTGGCAGTATGAAGAGATGTTGCCCGCGGCGATGGTCGCTTTCATCGCCGAGCAGATCGACGTCCAGACCACAATGCTGGCCGAATATGGCAGGCGAAGCCAGACCCGGCGTGAGCATGCAATCGAGGCACAGCGCCATCTCGGGCTGCATCCGGCCGGTCGCGAGGACCGGCGTGCCGCACTTCTGGCGGCGATCACAACAGCCGCCGCAACCGACCAGGGCAAGCCGATCGCCGAGGCGGTCATCGCCGCCTTCCGAGAATGCCATTCGCTGCTGCCGGCTGCCGGCACACTCGATCGCATAGGCCGGGCCGGACGAGCGGTTGCCCGCAAGCGGATGGAAGCGACCCTTCTGGCCGGCTTCACGTCCGAGAGGCTGACCACGCTCGACGGGCTGCTGATCATCGATCCCGCTATCCGGCAGACCCGCTTCGCCTGGCTGCGGGCGTTGCCGGAGGCGCCGAGCGAGAAGAATCTGCTCACCCTGATCGAACGGTTGAGCTTCGTCCGGGCGTTCGACCTTGATCCGCAGCGCCGCACACGCATCCATCCGGACCGTTGGGACCAGCTGGTGCGTGAGGGCATGGTGACGCCGAGCTGGCTGGCTGAAGACTTCAACGCCGGCCGCCGACGCGCACTGATCGCAGCGCAGCTGATCGAGATGACCAGCAAGCTGACCGATGCCGCGATCACCATGTTCCGCCGGCTGATCGCCCGCCTCTTCACCAAGTCGAAGGCTCGGCAGGACCGGCGGCATCTCGATGATCGCAAGGAGACGGGCCGGCTGCTGCGGATGTTCGGCGACACGTTGCGCCTACTCGCCGAAGCCAACGAGACTGGCGAGGACACCTTCAAGGTGCTCGACCGTGAGATCGGCTGGCACCGTCTCGTCAAGGCCCGGGCGGAAGTCGAAGCCTTGGCCACGACCGCCGAGGCCGATCCGCTACTCGGGGCCGCCGAGCGCTATTCCTGGGTCCGCCGCTATGTGCCCAAGCTGCTTGAGGCATTCACCTTCCGGTCTGCCCGGGCGCCTGACCCGCTGCTGGCGGCGATCGAACTCTTGCGACAGCTCAATCGCGACGACCGCCGCGGGCTGCCGGCCAAGGTGCCGCTCGGCCATCTCACCCAAAAAGTTCGCAAACTCATCGCCGCCGATGGCAAGCGGGACCGGCGTCTCTGGGAGATCGCCACCCTCGCCGTGTTACGCGAGCGCCTGCGGTCGGGCGACGTCTGGGTCGATGGCAGCCGGGCCTTCTGCCCTCTGGAGACCCAGCTCATGTCGAACCCAGACTTCGCTGCGCGCAAGGCGGCGGGCGATCTGCGGCTCGGCGTCCCCCACGACGCCGATGCCTGGATCGCCGAAAAGCAGCGGGAGCTGGACTTCAAGCTGAAGAAACTGAGCTACCAGGCCCGGACCGGCAAGCTCGCCGGCGTCCGCTTGGTCAATGGCGTCCTGACCATCTCGAAAGAGCGCACCAAAGTGCCGAAGGCGAAGGTCGAGGCTGCAAAGTGGCTGATCCTCGACCGAATGCCGCAGGTAGATATCACCGATCTCCTGGCTGAGGCCAACATCTGGACCGGCTTCACCCATTGCTTTACCCATCTGCGCACCAGCGACGACGTCCGGCACACCCCGGCGCTGCTCGCGGCGATCCTCGGCGACGGGACAAATCTCGGCGCCAAGCGCATGGCCGATGCCTCGGCTGGACTGACCGAGCGACAGATCACCTGGGCCCGGCTGTTCCACATCCGGCCCGAGACCTACAAATCGGCCCTGGCCGCGATCATCAACACCCATTTGGCGCATCCTTTTGCCAAGCTCTGGGGCAACGGCTCGACCTCCTCGTCGGATGGCCAGTTCTTTCGTGCCGCCGGCCGGGGTGCCAAGCGCAGCGACGTCAACGCCCATTACAGCGGCGATCCCGGCAGCAAGTTCTACACCTGGGTCTCCGATCAGTACGGCCACTTCCACATCCTGCCGATGGGCGCCACCGAGGATGAAGCCATCTATGTGCTCGACGGGCTTTACGGACATGAGAGCCGAATCGATATCGACGAGCATTATGTCGACACCGGCGGCGCCAGCGACCATGTCTTCAGCCTGTTTGCACTGGGCGGAAAGCGCGTCGCACCGCGGTTGCGCGATCTCAAGGATTGGCGCCTGCACAGCTTCGAGGGCGCAGATGCCTACCCGACGATCAAGCATCACATCGGCGACCGTATCGATGCCGCCGTAATCCGTGAGGGCTGGGATGAAGCATTGCGCGCCGGCGTCTCGATGGTGGATCGGCTCGTTGTGCCTTCAACCTTGCTGAAGAAGCTCACCGCCCTGCCGAAAACGGACACGCTGTCGCGCGCGCTGCGTGAAATCGGCCGGATCGAGCGAAGCTTGTTCATGATCGAATGGTACTCAAGCCCGGCACTGCGTGACCGTTGCCGGGCCGGGCTGAACAAGGGCGAGGCCGGCAACAAGCTGACCCGGGCAGTCTTCTTCCACGAGCGCGGCGAAATCCGCGACGGCTCCTACGAGAGCCAGGCTTTCCGTGCTTCCGGCCTCAACCTGGTGGTCAGCGCCATCATCTTGTGGAACACCGTTTACCTGTCTCGTGTCGTCGAGAGCCTACGGGCCGAAGGGCACGACCTGCCGGATCACATAATTCGCCACGTCTCACCGCAGATTTGGGAGCACATCAACCTCACCGGTATCTATGACTGGAGGGGCGAGGCCCAGCAAAAAGGCACCTTCCGCCCGCTGCGCGCCGCGCAAGAGAAATTTCGTGGTGCCGCCTGATGACGGTGAGACGATGGAATCAGTGATCACCTTCTGTTCACGGATTCCGGACACCTACGCACTACTCTTGTCGCGCCCCCCATATCGCTGCCCGACTCGCTGAAGGCTTTCGTCGAGACCCAGGTTTCCACCAAGGGTTACGGCAATGTCAGCGAGTACTTCCGTACCCTGCTCCGGGACGCGCAAGCGAAGGAGGAGGACGCCCGGCTTGAGGCGCTGCTGCTGGAAGGGCTGGCTTCGCAGCGCCTGCCGCTGGACGACGCGTTCTTGAAGGGCCTGGAGACCAAAACGGCGGCGATACTGGATAAGTACAAGGACCGCCAACGGCCGTGAATCTGTTCTTTCAGGAAGCCGCCGAGAAAACCGGCAAGAGTGCCGAGACGTGCCCCCACTATGGAACCTCTCGCTGTTTACGCAAATCGCGCAACTTGCGTTTTTCGGCCAACTCACGTATGTCGAG
>CAIZEE010000552.1 GCA_903931835.1 uncultured Elstera sp. | reverse complement strand
GATCTATTTCCTGTCGGGACGTTCCGGATCGGATCAAGTGTGGCGCACCGATGCGTCGGGCGCCAGCGGCACGCAGGTGACGCATCTGCCGCTGGATGTGGGCTCAATGCGGCTCTCCGCCGACGGCCATCGGTTGATCGTTTCCATGGCAGTATTTCCCGACGCGGAGTCGCCCGATGCGACCAAGGCGCTGCAGGATGGGCACGCCAAGGATAAGGCAACCGGTCAGGTCTTCGACAAGATCTTCGTGCGGCATTGGGATGCGTGGGCCGATGGCACGCACAACCATTTGTTCTCGCTGACCTTGGACAATGCCGGCGAGGTGGCCGGGGCCCCGATCCCGTTGACGCCCGGCTTCGACGGCGATGTGCCGGGCAAGCCCTTTGGCGGTGACGAGGATTACGACATATCCCCCGATGGGCGGACAGTTTTCTTCTCGGCAAGGCTGGCTGGCAAGTCGGAGCCCTGGAGCACCAATTTCGACGTCTATCGGGTACCGGCTGACGGGTCGGTGGCACCGCAGAACCTGACGGAGGATAACAAGGCCTGGGATGCCTCGCCGCTGGTCTCTCCCGATGGCCGCACGCTCGCCTATCGCGCGATGAAGCGCCCCGGCTTCGAGTCCGACCGTTTCACCATCTGGACGATCGATCTTGCCACCGGCGCTAAGCGCGAGCTGACCGGCGCCTGGGATAATTCACCGGGCGGCATCGAATGGTCGCCGGACGGGCGGTATCTCTATACGACTGCCGATGATGGTGGCTTTACCAGGCTGTTCCGCATTGAAGCGGCGTCCGGCGTAGTCTCGCCGGTAACGACAACGGGGCATGTCAGCGCCTTCGCCATCACGGCGTCGTCGCTGGTCTATGCCCAGGACACTATGCGCGGCCCGGCTCAGCTCTATGTAAAACGTGGCGACGCGCCGGCGAAGGCCGTGACCCAGGCAAACGCCGACAAGCTCGCGGGCATCGATTTCAGCGACTACGCACCCTTTACCTTTAGGGGCTGGAACGGGGAAACCGTGCATGGCTGGGTCGTCAAGCCGGTCGGTTACCAGGAGGGCAAGCGCTATCCGGTCGCGTTCCTCATCCATGGCGGGCCGCAGGGGTCGTGGACGGATTCGTGGAGCTATCGCTGGAACCCGCAAGTCTTTGCCGGAGCTGGCTATGGCGTGGTGATGATCGATTTCCACGGCTCGTCCGGCTATGGCCAGGCCTTCAAGGACGCGATCAGCAATCATTGGGGTGATCGGCCGCTGGAGGATCTGCAAAAGGGCTGGGCGACGGCATTGCAGCAGAACGCCTTCCTTGATGGCGATCATGCCTGCGCGCTCGGTGCCAGCTATGGCGGCTACATGGTCAACTGGATTGCCGGCACATGGAACCAGCCCTGGAAATGCCTGGTCACGCATGACGGCGTGTTCGACGACCGTATGATGGGATATTCGACCGAGGAGCTGTGGTTTTCGGAGTGGGAACATGGCGGGGCGACGCCCTGGAGCGATCCGGCGGCGTATGAGAAATTCAATCCCGTCGACGTCGTCGATCGCTGGTCAAAGCCGCAGCTTATCATCCATGGCGGGCGCGATTACCGCATTCCGCTGGAGCAAGGTTTGGGCGCCTTCGACGCGCTGCAACGCCGGGGTATCGATAGCAAATTCCTGTATTTCCCGGACGAGAATCATTGGGTGCTGAAGCCGGCAAACTCTCAGCTCTGGTACGCAACCGTGCTGGGCTGGCTCGACCGTTGGACAAAGAAGGACTAGGGACAGATGATGAAAATACGCCTGTGGCACTCATATCTCAGCCTGATTACGGCACCCAGCATCATCTTCTTTGCCCTCACCGGCATCGTGCAGATTTTCAGCCTGCATGAGGCCCGCGGCACCTATCATCCGCCGGCCTTCATCGAGAAAATGGGCCGGGTGCACAAGGATCAGGTGTTCGCGCTGAATCCGGAACGCGCAGCACCACCGGCGGCGGCTGCCGAGGCATCACCAGCCCCCATGGCCGAGCATCATCATGATGACGACGATGACCAGGTGGCGATGATCCCCGTCTATCTTCTGAAGTGGTTCTTCACCTTCGTCGCCCTCAGCCTGACCATAACGGCGGGACTGGGTCTTTATATCGGCCTCAGTAATGCCAGGCGGAAAAAGACTGGCTGGGCCTTGGTGGCGATCGGAACAATCATCCCGATCCTCCTCATCCTGATATAAAGCGGTTGGCGATTTCGATGAAGACGGCTGGGCGCCGGATGGGCGTCGGCACCTATGTCATCCGCATCTGACCAACGAACCCGGTCACTTCCTGGCGCAGGTGATCGGCCTCGTCGAACAGATCCTTGACGGCAGTCAGCACTTCTTGGGCGAGGCTGGTGGTTTGGTTGGCCGCGCCTGAAACCGCGCCCATATTCGCGGCGACGTCGCGAATGCCTGTGGAGGCGCCCTGAACATTGCGCGTGATCTCGGCGGTGGCGGCACCTTGCTGTTCGATCGCGGCGGCGATCGCCGTCGTGTTCTCGTTAATCTGTCCGATGACGCCGCTGATCCCCGCGATATCCGTCGTGGTTGCGCGCGTGGCCATTTGGATCTGTTCGATCTCGCGCTGAATGTCTTGGGTCGCCTGAGTGGTCTGATTGGCTAAGGCCTTGACCTCGGCGGCAACCACGGCGAAGCCTTTGCCAGCCTCGCCCGCGCGAGCCGCCTCGATCGTGGCGTTGAGGGCGAGCAGATTGGTCTGGCCGGCGATCGCCTGGATGATGCCGAGGACATTGCTGATGTTCTGGGCGGCTTCGCCCAATCCTTTGACTGACAGGCTGGTCTGGTCGGCCCGCGCCACCGCATCGCTGGCGATCGTCGCGGAATGCACGACCTGTCGGTTGATCTCGCCAACCGAGGCAGAGAGTTCTTCGGCGGCGCTAGCGACCGTCTGGACGTTCTCGGATGTTTCCGTCGTGGCGCTGTTAACCGAAACAGCCCGGTGGTTGGTGTCGTCGGCAGCGCTTAGCAATGATTGCGCTGCTGAGCGCAGTTGCGTCGCCGCCGAACTCACCGAGTTTGAAATGGCGCCGATCGTCGCTTCCAGCCGCTCCGCGACGCCGTGCATCGCAGCGCGGCGCTCGGACTCGGCCGCTGCGCGCTGTGCCTGCTGGTCGGCCCGCAGCTTTTCCGTCTCGATCATCGAATCGCGGAACACCTTCAGCTCCACGGCCATTTTGCCGATTTCGTCGCCGCGCTCTAGACCCGGTATCGCCGTCTCCAGGCGCCCGCCGGCAAGGCTCTGCATGGCGCGAGTGACGCCGTGGATCGTACGGATAATGCTGCGCACCAGGGCGAAGCCGAGCGCTCCGGTCACACCGATCAGCCCGAGCGTGAGCGCGAGGGATCGAAGCAACTTCGACTCGGCCCGTTCGGTCGTATCGTTGACGGTGGCGATCACGCTCGCGGTCAGATGGTCTTCCACGGCTTTCATCAGATTGATGCGCTTTGTCGCGGCGTCGAACCAGCCACTCGCGGTTAGACCGATGATGGTGTCGCCCGGCTTGGTGTTGAAGATTACGGAGCGTTGTTTTTCGAATTCGCTGATCTGCTCGCCGCTCAGAGTGGTATCAAGGAAGTCGATATCTTCCTTGGAGGCGCGCGACCTGAATAGATTGATGAAATCTTTCTGCTCGACGGTTAGACCGTTGAGGCGCCGGTATTGCTCTAGCGTTAGTGTTCCAGCCACGACGCCGCCGGCGCCGACGGCGCGTTCCTGGCCAGCGCTTTCTTTGGCTTGGGAGAACGCGACATAGCCGCCAAACGCCCGCTGCAATTCTGCATTTTCGATCAGGGTGAGGGTCTTGCCGCTGACAT
>CAIZEE010000551.1 GCA_903931835.1 uncultured Elstera sp. | reverse complement strand
GTCGGTCAGGCCGAATTCGCCCTCCGTAGTCTGCTCATAGACGATGGTCTGCGCGCCGCTGCCAAGGTCTGTGACGATCGCGGCCGAGCCACCGGTTGCGCGCAGCGCCAAGACCTTATCGATTACGGTTTTACGCATTGGCTCAGCCGGTTATCGGTTCGACGTAAAGCCTGATCTTGCCGCCGCAAGCGAGGCCTGCTTCCCAGGCTTGCGCATCGGTCACGCCAAAAGACAGCAAGCGCGGTTCGCCGCTGGCAATGACCTCAGTCGCCTCCGCAACGACAGCACCCTCGATACAGCCGCCGGACACCGAGCCTAGAAACGCTCCGTCACCGTCGACCACCAATTGGCTTCCGACCGGACGGGGCGACGAGCCCCAGGTCTCGATTACGGTCGCGATCGCCACGTTGCGCCCGGACCCGCTCCAGCTCTGGGCGATGGCGAGGATATCTTCAATGCCGTTTTGCCGTTCGGCCTGGGCCGTGTTCATTCTAATAACACCCGGCACTGCGGGCGCGTTGGCGCACCAGGGCCAGGACGGACCGGCAGATCGGCGCGTCAATGCCGACCATGCCGCCTAATTCGACGACCGAGCCCAATAGCGCATCGATTTCCATCGGCCGGCCGCGTTCCAGGTCTTGCAGCATGGATGGCTTGTGGCTGCCAACCTCGGCCGCTCCATCAATCCGCTTCTCGATACTGATCGGAAACCGGATGCCGAGAGCCTCTGCGATTGCCTGTGCTTCGGTCATCATCGTGTGGCAAAGCTGACGTAGATCAGGCGTTCCGGTCAGAACATCGAGCGTGGCGCCGGTGAGTGCACTCAATGGATTGAAGGCGAGATTGCCCCATAGCTTCACCCATAACTCATCGCGAATTTTGGGTCGTACGGGGGCTTTCAAGCCGGCGGCAATCATCAATTCGGATAGGGCGGTTATGCGCTCGCTGCGGCTGCCGTCCGGTTCGCCCAGCGTAAAGCGATCGCCATAGGTGTGTTCGATCACGCCGGGCTCAACGATCTCGGCGGCCGGATAGACGATGCAACCGATAGCGCGTCTTGGATGCAGCTTCTGCCAGATCGAGCCATCGGGATCGATGGTGGCAAGCCGCCGGTCCTCCAGCTCGCCCGGGTGCTTGTAGAAATACCACCAGGGAATGCCATTGATCGCTGCCACGATCGCAGTGTCGGGGCCAAGCAGAGGCTGGATCTGGTCGGCGGCGCCAGCCAAGGAATGCGCCTTCAGCGTGACGATGACGAAATCCTGCGGGCCCGCCTCCGCTGGGTTGTCGGTGCAGAACGGTTGCACCGTCACGCTCTCCTCGCCGGTGCTGCGCAGGGTCACGCCATTGGCGCGCATCGCCGCCAGATGCGGACCACGGGCAACGAAGCTGATATCCGCACCGCCCGCGACCGCGAGCTTGACGCCTAGATAGCCGCCGATCGCGCCTGCGCCGAATATGCAGATTTTCACGCGCCGATTCCAAGCCGCTGGGCGAGGCCGATGCGTTGCAACTTGCCGGTCGCACCCTTTGGAATCTCGTCGAGGAAGACAATCTTCTTCGGCACCTTGAAATCGGCCAGCCGGACGGCCGCGAAATCGCGCAGTTCGCGTTCGGTGACGGTCTGGCCCTCTCGCAGCACGATCGCAGCCCCAACCTCCTCGCCCAATTTGTCGTGCGGGATGGCGAAGGCGACGCATTGGCCGACTGCTGGATGATCCATCAGGATCGCGTCGACTTCGAGCGGGCTGATTTTCTCGCCACCCCGATTGATCAGTTCCTTCAGCCGACCCGTCAGCGACAGATAACCCTCAGTATCGATCATCCCTTGATCGCCGGTGCGGAACCAGCCATTGGCGAAGCCCTTCAGATTGGCATCCGGGTTGTTCTCGTAGCCCTTGGTGACGTTTGGCCCGCGAATAACGATCTCGCCGATCTCGCCCTGCGGCAGCAGATCGCCATCTTCCGACATGATCGCGACTTCCGGGCCGGCGGCTATGCCGACCGAGCCTGCCTTTCGTGCACGCGGCGGTAGCGGATTGGATGCCATCTGATGCGCCGCTTCGGTCATGCCGTAGCTCTCGATTACAGGTGCCTTAAACACTTCTTCGAGCTCAGCCATGACCTGCGGCGGCAGTGAAGCGGAGGACGAGCGGATCAGGCGCAGCCGGCATTTCGCGATGATCTCCTGATTGCGACTGGCGCGGCTCAAAATGGCCTGATGCATGGTCGGGACGGCGGTGTACCAGGTAGGATTGACGTCGGCGAGCCAGCCGAAGAACTTCAGCGCGTTGAATCCGGGCGTACAGGACACCGACGCGCCGGCGCCAAGCGTACTTAGAACCGCTGCGATGAGACCGTGAATATGGAAGAGCGGCATGATATTCAGGCAGACATCGCCCGGAACGGTAGCCAGCGTGGCAGCGATGTGGCGCGCCGAGGCGGTGACGTTGGCCTGGCTTAGCGGCACGATCTTTGGCCGCGACGTCGTGCCCGATGTATGCAGGACCAGCGCAATGTCGTCGGGTTCCGCCAGGCCCGGATGCGCCGGCGTGCCCTTCAGCTCCGCCTCGGGGCGCAGGGTAAAGTTGCCGGCGGGGCCAGCCTCGTCAGCGACCAGCGAAATGACCGGGATATTGCGCGCTGCCGCGACTGTGCGGGCCGGGGTATCGAAACCCTCGCCAATGATCACCGCCTTGGCGCCGAGATCGGACAGATAGAAATCCAGCTCGTCGGCGCGATAGGCCGGGTTGAGCGGCGCCGTCGTGGCGCCGGTCGCGACCGTCACGAAACAGGTTGCCATCTCGGGCCCGTTGGGCAGGACGATCGCGACGCGGTCGTTCCGGCCAATGCCAAAACTGTTCAGCGCCTGCCTCGTTGCCTGGGCTAGATCGCGCAGCCCGCGATAGGAAAGCGGCTTGCGATCGGGTGCCGCAACGGCGTCGTCGTTATCGCGACCCTGGGCCAGAAGCTGGGCGACGGTCTTAAAATCGGACATGGGTGTAACGGCTCCGTGTGAACGCCAGGGCTGTCGGGGTGAACGCCAAGGCTGTCGGGCTAAAGTCCCGCTCCTTGCGCCGCCATGACACGCCGGCGCCACGGTTTTAGGACGACCAGGGCCAGCAAGGCAGCGAGAATATTAAACAGGCTCGCTACGACGAAGACAATGTCCCAACTGCCATACCAAGCGACGAGGACCGGGCCGAGCCCGACGCTGAGTGCCGCCGTACCCTTCGCCGTATAGAGCAAACCGTAATTGGAGTTGGCGAATTTCGTTCCGAACGTGTCGCTCAACGTCGCCGGGAATAGACTGTAAATTTCGCCCCAGGCAAAGAACACGATGCCGGTCAACAGAACGAACAGCACCGGGTCATGGGCCAGCGACATCAACGAAAAAATGCCGATACCTTCGATCAAAAAGGCGATGAACATCGTGTTTTCACGGCCGATCTTGTCCGAGATCCAGCCGAAGAACGGCCGCGTGAGGCCGTTGAGAACGCGGTCCAGCTTCATGGCGAACGGCAGGGCGGCGCCGCTGAAGCCTAAGATCATGACGTTGGTATCGGCTACGCCGAAATCCTTTGCGATGGTGGCGAGTTGGGCGGTCGCCATCAGACCGCCAGTCGCGACCAGCACGAACATGAGATACATCAGCCAGAAAATCGGCGACCGCACGACTTCCAGCGGTTTTGCCTGCCAAGCCCCGGTATCCGCTTTCGAGGCGGCCAATGCAGCGGGTGGTTGGCGCAGCAGCAGGGCCAGGAAAAAGACCGCCACTCCTTGGCCGACGCCAAAGACGATGAAGGTATGCTGATAACCAGCTTCCGCGATCATCGTCACCATCGGCGACACGCTCAAAGCGGCTCCTGCGCCGAACCCCGCAGCGGTCAGCCCGGCGGCGAGGCCTCGCCGGTCGGGAAACCAGCGCAGTGCGTTGCCGACCGCAGCCGAATAGATGAACCCGGCGCCGAGCCCACCGAATACTGCACCGGTGTAAAGAGTTGGCAGGTTGGTCGCGACGCCGCACAACCACCACCCGATGGCGATCATCACGCTGCCGAGCAGTGTCGTGCGGCTGGGGCCGATCGAGTCGATGATATAGCCGAGCAACGGGATCGGCCAGGTTTCGCACACCACGAAAATGGTAAAGGCAACTTGAATGGGTGCCTTGCCCCAATGGAACATGGCATCCATCGGCCCGACGAACAGCGTCCAGCCATATTGCATGTTGGCGATCACAATCATGCAGAGAATGCCGGCGCAAAGCTGGAACCACCGGCCGCGTTGCAGGACGGCTAATGCCTGGCTATCGATGACCGGCGTTTCCTGTGGCTGCGTTATGTCCGACATGTGCTGTCTGCTGCTTCCTGATGGGCCTGATAGGCTCTAGGGTCGAACACCTTAGCGGAGAAACCGCATCGGTCCATAATGTTCAGGCTGATATGGTCCAATTGGTGGAGAAGCCGCAAGCACGAAATAATTTTCAAGTTTCTGTGTAATGATGTAAACTTCTTACATTATGGCAGCCAGACAGGCCCAACTCGGCGGGCGACTACGCAGACTCCGGCAGGAACAGAAGCTCAGTCAGATCCAAATGGCGGAGCGTCTCGGCATCTCCGCGAGTTATCTCAACCTCATCGAGCATAATCAACGTGCCCTTACCGTGCCGGTGTTGTTGCGCTTGGCACAGCGTTTCGACGTCGATCTGCAATCCTTCACGGCAGAAGAAGACGCCCGCCTTCTGTCTGAACTCATGGAGATTTTCGCCGATCCACTCTTCGACAGCCACGATCTGAAGGCGTCGGAATTAAAGGATCTGATCGAGGAATCGCCCAATCTCAGCCGCGCCCTGCTGACACTCTACCAGGCCTATCGCAGCGCCGGCATTTCGTCTGAGCCGCGGGAGGAGGATGATCGACCGCTGCCGCTCGGCATGCCGACCGAGGAGGTCGGCGACTTCATCCAATCACGGGGGAATTATTTCCCGGATCTTGAGTCGGCGGCCGAGGAGCTATGGCGGGACGGGGCAATCGCCATGGGCGCGCTCGGCAATGGCGGTTTGTGGAACGCGCTGGTCAATGTCCTGGCGACGCGCCATGCGGTTGATGTTGAGATCGTTCCAGCGTCGCAAGGCGATACTGTGTTGCGCCACTATGATCCGATCACGCGGCGTCTCAGTGTTTCGGAAATCTTGCCCTTGCCGAGCCGGCATTTCCATCTGGCGCACCAGATCGCACTGCTCGGCCATCGCCCGCTTTTGCAGAAACTGGCTGCCGCCGGCAAGTTTACGACGGGTGAGGCCGATCAATTGGCGCTGGTGGCGCTCGCCAATTACTTTGCTGGCGCAGTCCTGATGCCGTATCGGGCGTTTCTCGACGCCGCCACCCTATGCCGCTACGATCTGGATATATTGATGCGGCGTTTCGGTGTCAGCTTCGAGCAGGTCTGCCACCGGCTGACGGCATTGCGCCGACCTGGCGCCAACGGCATTCCATTTCACTTTCTGCGCGTTGATCGCGCCGGCAATGTGACCAAGCGGTTCAGCGCCTCCAGCCTAACGATCGCGCGCTTCGGCGGGGTCTGCCCCAGATGGAACGTCTTCGATGCTTTCGAGACACCCGGCACGATGCGAACACAGATATCTCAGATGCCGGACGGCGTCGGCTATTTTGCGCTTGCCCGGACGGTGGAGGCGCATGATCGCTTGGCGCTGACCGGGCATAATTCTCGCCGCCTCGGGCGGCATGCAATATCGATCGGCTGCCCGCTCGCCCATGCGCGCGAGCTCGTCTATGCGGATGGAGCCGATTTGCGGGACGAAGCCTCGGTCCCAGTCGGCGTGAATTGCCGGGTCTGTGAAAGGGTCGATTGTGCGGATCGTATCAACCCGTCGCCCCACCAGCGGCTGGTCGTCGATGACAATCACCGGTCGCTGTCATTCTACGCCTCAGCGCGGTAACCGCTGGAGTGCGCTTGTTTCACGGTGACTGAACCTGAAACGTGAATCGCCCTCTACTCGTATGAGCAGCGTCCGATTCGCGGGCTAGTTTGAATCGACCAGACGCCGGATTCACGAGGCTAACGCGGCCTCACGGGTGGTCATCGCGTCCGTTTCGGCCGTGCCGCCAAACCATGATGGGCGGTCGTTGAAGATATTGACCAGGAAATCAAACGCGGTCTGGACCGCCTTGTTCTGATAGCGCTCCTTCGCCGCCACGACGAACAGGCCAAATGATTGCGCCGGAAAGGATGTCGCGACCGGTACTAGTTCCGGCCGCAAATGGCGCGAATAAGTGGGTAATAGGGATATGCCCCCGCTTTCACGCAGCATCTGAATGATGCCCGTCGTCGAATCAACCACGATCAGCGATCCTGACTTGCCGGATTCGCGGATCAAATTGTTCCATTTAACGAAGGAACTGAAATATTCGTATTCGCTGTGCTGTATCAGATCGCAGCGCGTCAAGTCGAACACATGCTCGCCGGCAGCTGAAGCATTGGTCTGGCGCACGTAATCGCGATGTGCGTAAGGCGTAAAACGATGGCGGCCCACAGGCCGGCTGATTAAATCGCGGTCGTTCAGCACCCCGTCGGCACTAGATGTGCCGATCAGGAAGAGATCGGCGTGATCGCTAATCTCGATCGACGCGCCCCGATGGGTGACGATACGGATCGTCAGATTGGGATAGCGTTCCTTAAGCTTGGTTACGAACTGCGGCAACAGGTAGTTGGCGAAGCCTTCCGGCGCGCTGATCCGGATAGTGCCGTGCACATCATCAGTCAACCGCATCAGTTGTTCCTGAAAACGTCCAGCCGCGTCCGCCATCTCGCGCGCGACGGCGACCAGTGCCGTACCGGCCTCGGTCAACTCGATACCGGTTGCCTGACGCCGGAACAGATTGATATGCGCACGCCGTTCGATGATGGCTATCCGCCGCGTAATCGTCGATGGCGTCGTGCCGAGAAGGTGAGCGGCGACGCTGAAGCTGGGCGAGGTCGCCACGGCTAGGAAAATCCGGACATCGTCCCAGCCGGTTAACGCGCCAACGTCCAAGGTCGGGCCATTGAATCGCCGCATGCTACATCACCCTTTGACGTGCATGTGCTGATGCACGCTCAAATAATTACAATCGAGGAACCCCTGGGTGTCAAGATTTCCGGTTGCATGGCGCGGTGGCCGAACGCAACGGATGGTTATGATTCGGCGCGATTTGACAGCATTCCGAGACGCGCCGCCACCGCAGCCCCTTGTGATTGCTTGATTAGGCCTTTTTGTGGCGACGGGCTTTGCGCAGATGAGGGTACTCAGGCGTGTTTAGCGCAATTCTCTGAGTTTGATCGACCTGTCAGCATTGTCGATGAACGGAACTCGTGGGAGACATGACAATGAATACCTCGAACGCGCCGTCCAGGGTGTCATCAGGGAAACTTGAAGTGGGCATCGTTCGCGATCAGGACGATGTGTTTGCTGCGATGGCGATCAGGGCCGTCGTTTTTGTCGGTGAGTTGGATCGTCGTATTACCGACGAGTTTGACGGCGCCGATTTCAATTCGACGTTAATTTTGGCGCGGGTCGATGGCGAGCCGGCCGGGACGATCAGAGTCCGCTGGTACGCCGGGTTCGCTAAGCTCGAACGCGTGGCCGTGCTGCGCGCCTATCGCTCGCTCCGCGTCTTCAACGCGCTGGCGCGTTTCGCACTCGATCACGCGGCGGAGAAGGGCTATGCCAAATATTGCGGCACCGCGATCCCCAGCACCGTCAAGCTTTGGCAGCGTTTTGGCGCACAACCCATGCCTGATGTTCCGCTCGCAACTTACGAGATCCCGATTCTCGATAGCATTGTTATGTCCGGCGATATCCAGCCGACTTGCGACAGCGAGCTGTTAATGAGGGATCATGAGCAGCTACGTGTGCCCGAACATCTCTGGGCAACGCTGAAGCAGGCGGATGCCGCGCATGTCCTGCCTATGGCTGCGGAGTAGTGCCAATGCTTGAAACTGGCGCGCGCGCCTGTCGCTATATCGTCGTCAATGGGCAGCGACGCGCGGTTCGGTTGGAGACGGCGATGTGGCGTGGCTTGGGCGAGATCGCGCTCAACGAGAATACGACAATCAGCGCTCTTTGCGATCTGGTCGACGTCAACCGCAGTAATGCAAGCTTAGCATCGGCGTTACGGGTTTTCGTGATCTCGTATCATCGGCTTCATGATGACGGGGGCGACTATGAGGCGCCCGGCCGCTCGCGTCACGATCCGTCGCTGCGTACCATCGCCTTGTAAATCAGCATCGCGACTTCGGGCGACACATCGCCTGCAGCAGCGCCGGCAGCCGTCATCTCATCGGTCGGTTCATTGGGAACAAGCGAAAGATCGCATTTTCCATAGAGGTCGACCATCTTCAGGGCTAAGCCGACGCGCGAATTGGCGTGCTTGTCTTTCATAGGACGGAGGGTACGACAGCGCCGTGATTTGCGTCAAGGCAGATATGTACCATAGGTTGTGAATCTCCCTCCGGATAGGATTAGATTACGATAGTATGAGAAACGCCCGTCCAGCCAGCGTGCGATGAAACTTGTTCACGCGCATGCCTCCTTAAGCGTACCGACCACACGAGCCAAAGAGGCGACCCGTGACGCGGTACAGAGTGTGACAACCGATCCGACCATCAACGACGCAATGCCGAAATTGAGATCGAAATTGGATATCAATCTCAGTTTGGTCGTGAAGGTGGCTCGCGTCAACCACTGACCGCTCGGCAGAGTCTGATTACTGCATAATGGCGAGTGTCAGGATAATGCCGACCATGACAATCACGCCGCCAATCCAGATCCATGGCGGCAGTCCCCTGACACTGCGCTGAACCTCGTCCATCGCCGCTGCTTCGTCAGGATGGCGAACGGCTTGGATATCCGGTGGGGGGGGCGGGATTGCGCCTGTGCTTACCGCTGCATCGACTTCCTTTTGAGGATCCATGACGCTACTCCCAAAAACGCCCCCGCGTTTTACCTAAGGCCTGATCCGTTCCTATTGAACAGCCATCACCCTCTAGTCGCGACCCTAGTGAAGTGCTAGAGGCAGCGCCAGAGCGATGTGCGTCCGTCGATCTTGTGCGAAGAATTGGTAGCTGCTTGAGGAGGAGAGTTTGTTCGGTCCCATCTGGGCCATACCCTTTGCCGGCCTGCTGCTGTCGATCGCTCTCATCCCGCTCTTTGCAGCCGATTTCTGGCATCGCCGTTTCGCGCTGGTTGCGCTGTTGTGGTGCGGCGCCGTGCTGTTTCCGCTTTTTTGGCTTCGGCCGACGGTGTTGGCCGGCCACGCGGTTGCGGAAACGCTTTTGGCCGAGTATCTGCCGTTTGTCATCCTGCTTGGGACGTTGTTCGTTGTGGCTGGAGGCATCAGACTGACGGGCAGGATTGGCGGTACGGCCTTGTCGAATACAGGGCTGATCGCTTTCGGCACGGCGATCGCCAGTTTAATCGGCACGACGGGCGCCACGGTATTGCTGATCCGCCCTCTGATCCGCGCCAATCAGCACCGCAAGCACGCAGCGCATATCTTTGTCTTCTTCATCTTCCTGGTCGCGAATATCGGCGGGGCCCTGACGCCCCTGGGCGATCCACCCTTGTTCCTGGGCTTCCTGTCCGGTGTCGATTTCTTCTGGTTCGCCCGCTCCTTGGCGCCACCTATGGGCTTGCTCGCCATCCTGCTGCTGGCGTTGCTTTATGGGTTGGAGCGGCTGGTCTTCCTGCCGCGCGAGCCGCCGAGGCCTGCGGCGGCGGCGGGCGACCGCATTACCATCCAGGGTAGCGCCAATCTGCTGCTGCTATTAATTGTGTTGGGGTTGGTGCTGATGAGCGGCGTCTGGCGGCCGGGGATCGACATTCCCATCGCCGGTGTTGAGATCGGCCTGCAAAATCTGGTTCGCGATATCGGGCTGGTTGTGATCTCGCTTGCCTCTCTGAGCTTTACATCGTCCGATGGACGCCGGATGAACGGGTTCAGCTGGTTCCCGATCGTCGAGGTAGCGGTGCTGTTCCTCGCGATCTTCATCACCATGGTTCCGTTGATTGCCATGCTGCATGCCGGCGCCGAAGGTCCGCTGGCGCCGTTGATTGCTCTGACACGGGGGCAGGCGGGGCCGGAGCCGTGGCGTTATTTCTGGATCGTCGGCGGGCTGTCGAGCGTCCTAGATAACGCGCCGACATTTCTGGTGTTCTGGCATCTGGCCGGTGGCGATGCCGCGACATTGATGGCGCGCGACGCCGCGTTATTGCAGGCGATTGCGAGCGCGGCTGTCTTCTTCGGCGCGTTAAGCTATATCGGCAACGCGCCGAATTTTCTGGTGCGCTCGATCGTCGAGCAGCAGGGCTTGAAGATGCCGAGCTTTTTGGGATATCTCGGCTGGTCGAGTGTGGTGCTGCTGCCGTGTTTTGCCCTGGTGAGTTGGATTTTCCTGCTACCGCATTGATTGGGATGGTTATGACGCGTCTGAAAGCCCTGTTCCTCGCCCTGATCGTCTTCGCCTTCGCGGCACCACCGCTTTATGCGCAGAGTGCGAGTTTCGAGCGAGACGAGCTCAAGATCGTCAGCGGCGATCAATCCTATAAGTTCAACATCGAGCTTGCGGTAACACCGGCGCAGCAGGAACAGGGGCTGATGTTCCGCACGACGATGGCGCCCGATGCCGGGATGCTGTTTCTCTACGACAACCCGCATATTCTAACCATGTGGATGAAGAACACGATCCTGCCGCTCGACATGGTGTTTTTCGGTGCCGATGGCCGCATCATCCATCTCGTGAAGCGCGCCGTGCCGCAGTCGCTCTCGATCATTTCCAGCGGCGAGGCGGCGAGAGCGGTGCTGGAGTTGAATGCTGGCACGATCGAACGACTGCATCTGAAGCTCGGCGACCGTATCGATTATCCAAGCTTTCCCTTGAACTGAACTGCTTGGCCGTTGCATCTGGGTCTTGGTCGTTGCACTTGGGCGCCGCTGCCGGTAAACGTAATCCCCGGTACGCAGTGTACCGATCCAGGGCTTTCGGGGCGTAGCGCAGCCTGGTAGCGCATCTGCTTTGGGAGCAGAGGGTCGAGTGTTCGAATCACTCCGCCCCGACCACCTTGGATTTTGCAGAATTCGGCATCGTCGGGATGAGGGATAGCGGCAATGGGTGAGCGCGTTCGGATCTTCAAGCCGGCCAAGACCGCCATGCAATCGGGGCGGGGCAAGACCCATGCCTGGGTTCTGGAGTTCGAACCCGGTGCGAAGAAGACGCCCGATCCGCTGATGGGCTGGGCAAGCTCGACCGATACGCGGGCGCAAGTGCGCCTGACCTTCGCAACGCTGGAGGAGGCGGTCAGCTACGCCGAGAAACGCGGTTGTGACATTACGATCCAGGAACCGCACGCCCCGACATTGCGCCCGAAAAGCTACGCCGATAATTTCAGACCGGACCGCATCCGCACCTGACCGATCTGCCTAGAGCCGGTCCCGTAGCTCAGTTGGATAGAGCACTCGCCTTCTAAGCGAGATGTCGCTGGTTCGAATCCAGCCGGGATCGCCAATTATTCTGTTACGGCGTTGCAGGGCAATAGCCGTACCTTTTGCAGGGCGTTCCGAAGAAATATATCCTGAGATCGGCTTTCGGCACGTAGTCTTTGGTAGACGCAACGAACGTATTCCCGCTTTTTCGGAGGCGGAGCCCTGGGATATCGCAGACCGATAACAGGTCTGAATTTCCTTTGTCGAGGATGAGGGTAAAATCTCTAATGGGGCCCGCCCAGTTACCCCCGGTTGTCAGAACGTAATCCACCCATTCGGGCCGAACGATCCAGTCGTGTCCTGCTTCGCCGCGGTCCAAGGGCTCTAACAACTCAGGGGAACGCGCCAACGCAGATTTGAGAGCAGCGTCGGCACACATATCGGTTGGCAGATCGCCAAGCGTCTTTGGTCCGCCTGCTGCTGATACCGGC